>NZ_JBYTAG010000078.1:0-32485 GCF_058787995.1 Cupriavidus sp. FW305-27 | reverse complement strand
GCGCGGGGCGGGGCACGCGCCGCCAGGGCAGTCGCAGCAGGCTCATCTCGGCGAGGTTGCGCTCAGGTCAGTCGCGTGGCCTGCGGTGGGGTCGGATCAGTGATGCGTGGCCACCGCCGGCTGGAATTTCTCCAGGCAGTAGCCAAGCCCGCGCACGGTGGCGATGCGGATGCCGCCGACTTCGATCTTCTTGCGCAGCCGGTGCACGTAGACCTCGATGGCGTTGTTGCTGACTTCCTCGCCCCATTCGCACAGGTGGTCCACCAGTTGCTCTTTCGATACCAGGCGGCCGCTGCGTGTCAGCAGGATCTCCAGCAACCCGATCTCGCGCGCGGACAGGTCCAGCATCTGCTCGTTGAGATAGGCGATGCGTCCGACCTGGTCGTAGGCCAGCGGCCCGTGCCGCATCAGCGTGGCGCCGCCGCCGGCGCCGCGCCGCACCAGCGCGCGCACGCGCGCTTCAAGCTCGGACAGGGCAAAGGGCTTGGCCATATAGTCGTCGGCGCCCAGGTCCAGGCCCTTGACGCGCTCGTCGACGCTGTCGGCGGCGGTCAGGATCAGCACCGGCAGCATGGCGCCGCGCGCGCGCAGGCGCTTGAGCACTTCCAGCCCGGACATGCGCGGCAGGCCCAGGTCCAGGATCAGCAGGTCGAAAGTCTGGGTCGACAGCGCGGAATCGGCTTCCAGGCCGTTGGTGACGTGGTCGACGGCGTAACCCGAGTGGCGTAGCGAGCGCGTCAGGCCGTCCGCCAGCACGTCGTCATCTTCGGCGATCAGAATGCGCATGGTTGTCTCCACCCTGGCCGGCATAGCCGGCGCCGGCGGAATGGGGCGCGATGGGGCTTGCCAAGCATACTGTTTTTTTATACAGTACCCGCACGTTCCGCTGGGGCTGCCCGGGGAGACCCCCTGGAGAGCGGCCGCGCAGACAGCCGGGCCGGCGCTGGAGCCGGAAAATGCCGGTGCCGCGCCACATGCGGCCTATTTATACACCATTGATTCAAGGACGACCATGGACGACAAGAAGGCAGGTGCCGGCGTGAGCGCCGAGAAGCAGAAGGCGCTTGCCGCCGCGCTCTCCCAGATCGAGAAGCAGTTCGGCAAGGGCTCGATCATGCGCCTGGGCGACGGCGAGGTCGAGAAGGACATTCAGGTGGTATCCACCGGTTCGCTCGGCCTGGACATCGCGCTTGGCGTCGGTGGCCTGCCGCGCGGCCGCGTGGTCGAGATCTATGGTCCGGAATCGTCGGGCAAGACCACGCTGACGCTGCAGGTCGTGGCCGAGATGCAGAAGCTGGGCGGCACCTGCGCCTTTATCGACGCCGAGCATGCGCTGGACGTCAGCTACGCCAACAAGCTGGGCGTCAACGTCGGCGACCTGCTGATCTCGCAGCCGGACACCGGCGAACAGGCGCTGGAAATCACCGACGCGCTGGTGCGCTCGGGCTCGATCGACCTGATCGTGATCGACTCGGTGGCGGCGCTGGTGCCCAAGGCCGAAATCGAAGGCGAAATGGGCGATTCGCTGCCCGGCCTGCAGGCCCGCCTGATGAGCCAGGCGCTGCGCAAGCTGACCGGCACCATCAAGCGCACCAACTGCCTGGTGATCTTCATCAACCAGATCCGCATGAAGATCGGCGTGATGTTCGGCTCGCCGGAAACCACCACCGGCGGCAACGCGCTCAAGTTCTACGCCTCGGTGCGCCTGGATATCCGCCGCATCGGCTCGATCAAGAAGGGCGACGACGTGATCGGCAACGAGACCAAGGTCAAGGTGGTCAAGAACAAGGTCTCGCCGCCGTTCCGCGAAGCCTTCTTCGACATCCTCTACGGCCAGGGCATCTCGCGCCAGGGCGAGATCATCGACCTGGGCGTGGACGCCAAGATCGTCGAGAAGTCCGGCGCCTGGTACAGCTACAACGGCGACAAGATCGGCCAGGGCAAGGATAACGCGCGCGAATACCTGCGCGAGAACCCTGACATCGCCGACGAGATCGAGAACAAGGTGCGCGCGGCGCTGGGCGTGGTGGCCATGAACCCCACGGCGGCTGCCACGCCGGTAGCGGTCGAAGACTGACCGCGCCAGCGGCCATTGCGCCATCCGGAAGGCCGGGGCATCGCCGATGCCCCGGCCTTTTTGCTTGGCGCGGACCCCTCCATCCACAGATTCCGGCAACCATGGCAACCCGTCCCCCGCTTTCGCTGAAGGCCCGCGCCGTCGGCTACCTGTCTCGCCGCGAGCACAGCCGCGCCGAACTGGCGCGCAAGCTGGCGCCGCATGCCGAGTCGGCCGAGCAGCTGGAGCAGTTGCTGGACGCGCTGGAGCGCGAGAACTGGCTGTCGAACCAGCGCTTTGCCGACAGCCTGGTGCACCGCCGCGGCGCCCGCTACGGCACCGCGCGCGTGATGCAGGAAGCCAAGACCCACAAGCTCGGCAGCGAGCAACTGGGCGATCTGCAGGAGCGGCTGCGCGCCACGGAAGTGGAGCGCGCCCGTGAGGTCTGGCGCAAGCGCTTCGGCACCCCGCCGGACACGCCCGAAGCGCGGGCCAGGCAGATCCGCTTCATGGTGGCGCGCGGGTTCTCGCGTTCGGTCGTCGGCAAGATCATCCAGGGTGCGGACGAAGACTACGGCGACGACGGTGGCGAGGCCTGATGCGCCATGGTCGGCCGACAATCCCGCTGCGACAGTTGCTGCACAAGGATGTTCCCGGCCAAAGCGGCGCGGCATGTTAAACTCCCCCGGTTTTCGGTGCTCCGGCACCGCCGTTCCCCAGCCCCCGTATTTCCAGCCTGGCCATGCCTCTGTCCCAGCCCGTCAACCGCTCCCAGCGTCACCGTCGCGCCATTACGGCCGAGGCGTACCAGAGAGAGGACGGCTTGTGGGATATCGAGGTGCGCCTGACCGACACCAAGCCTCGCGACATCGAACTGGCCGGCGACCGCGTCCGCCCGGTAGGCCAGCCCCTGCACGACCTGTGGTTGCGCGTCACGATCAATGAGGAAATGACGGTGCTGGATGCCGAGGCCTGCTCGGACTGGGTGCCGTATCCATCTCATTGCGACACGATCGGCCCGGCTTACCGCAAGCTGATCGGCCTGAACCTGCGCAAGGGCTTTCGCAAGGCCGTGCGCGAGCGCCTGGGCGGCATGCACGGTTGCTCACACCTGACCGAGGCCGCTGGCGTGCTGCCCAGCACGGCGATCCAGGCCTTTGCCGGTGAAGTCATCAATATCCGCGACAACGGCGAGGACGACCCGAATCCGGAGCCGCCCTATCAGTTGAACGGCTGCCACGCCCTGCGTTTCGATGGCGAGGTGGTTCGTCAGTTTTACCCGCGCTGGTATGGTCACCAGCCGACGCCCAAGGTACGGGCCGAGGCAGCACCTGCCGTCGCAACTGCGCCTCAGGCGCCGCCCGCGGCCAATGGCGACCGCGGCAATGATGGCAACGACGCTGTCCCGGCCGAGCGGCCGACCGGCACCTCCGGCTGATTCTCAGGATTGGCCAGCCTGACGAGAGAGTTCGTCTTCTTTCAGATTCTTCCCTTCTACCTTTTACGCCTACCCGAAAGGAAACACGCATGAATATCCATGAGTATCAAGGCAAGGAAATCCTGCGCAAATACAATGTGCCGGTTCCGCGCGGCATCCCCGCGTTCTCGGTTGACGAGGCCCTGAAGGCCGCAGAAACGCTCGGCGGCCCGGTGTGGGTCGTCAAGGCTCAGATTCATGCGGGTGGCCGCGGCAAGGGCGGCGGCGTGAAGGTTGCCAAGAGCATCGACGACGTCAAGACCTACGCTTCGAACATCCTGGGCATGCAGCTGGTCACGCACCAGACCGGCCCGGAAGGCAAGAAGGTCAACCGCCTGCTGATCGAAGAAGGCGCCGACATCAAGAAGGAACTGTACGTTTCGCTGGTGGTGGACCGTGTTTCGCAGAAGGTCGCGCTGATGGCCTCGAGCGAAGGCGGCATGGACATCGAAGAAGTCGCCGCCCACAGCCCGGAAAAGATCCACACCCTGATCATCGAGCCGTCGGTTGGCCTGACCGACGCTGAAGCCGACGACATCGCCCGCAAGATCGGCGTGCCCGACGCGAGCGTGGCGCAAGCCCGCCAGGCCCTGCAAGGCCTGTACAAGGCGTTCTATGAAACCGACGCTTCGCTGGCTGAAATCAACCCGCTGATCCTGACCGGCGACGGCAAGGTCATCGCGCTGGACGCCAAGTTCAACTTCGACTCGAACGCGCTGTTCCGTCACCCGGAAATCGTGGCCTATCGCGACCTGGATGAAGAAGACGCCAACGAAATCGAGGCCTCGAAGTTCGACCTGGCCTACATCTCGCTGGACGGCAACATCGGCTGCCTGGTGAACGGCGCCGGCCTGGCCATGGCCACCATGGACACCATCAAGCTGTTCGGCGGCGAGCCGGCCAACTTCCTCGACGTGGGCGGCGGTGCCACCACCGAGAAGGTGACCGAAGCCTTCAAGCTGATGCTGAGCAACCCGAACGTGCAGGCCATCCTGGTCAACATCTTCGGCGGCATCATGCGTTGCGACGTGATCGCCGAAGGCGTGATCTCCGCGTCCAAGGCCGTGCACCTGACGGTGCCGCTGGTCGTGCGCATGAAGGGCACCAACGAAGACCTCGGCAAGAAGATGCTGGCCGACTCGGGCCTGCCCATCATCTCGGCCGACACGATGGAAGAAGCCGCCCAGAAGGTGGTGGCCGCTGCCGCTGGCAAGTAAGCCGTCGCACGAACGCAACCATACGCGAACGCGGGCGGTGCGCAGGCGCTCCCTTGAGCCCCTGTGCGCGCCGCTCGTAGCCAAGCAAAGGATTACAGCATGTCGATTCTGATCAACAAAGACACCAAGGTCATCACCCAGGGCATTACCGGCAAGACCGGCCAGTTCCACACCCGTGGCTGCCGCGACTACGCCAACGGCAAGAACGCCTTCGTAGCAGGCGTGAACCCCAAGAAGGCCGGCGAAGACTTCGAAGGCATTCCCATCTACGCCAGCGTCAAGGACGCCAAGGCCCAGACCGGCGCCACCGTGTCGGTCATCTACGTGCCGCCCGCAGGCGCCGCTGCCGCGATCTGGGAAGCCGTTGACGCCGACCTGGACCTGGTGGTCTGCATTACCGAAGGCATCCCCGTGCGCGACATGATGGAAGTCAAGGACCGCATGCGCCGCGAGAACAAGAAGACCCTGCTGCTGGGACCGAACTGCCCGGGCCTGATCACGCCGGACGAAATCAAGATCGGCATCATGCCGGGCCACATCCACCGCAAGGGCCGCATCGGCGTAGTGTCGCGCTCGGGCACGCTGACGTACGAAGCCGTGGGCCAGCTGACCGCGCTGGGCCTGGGCCAGTCGTCGGCTGTCGGCATTGGTGGCGACCCCATCAACGGCCTGAAGCACATCGACGTGATGAAGATGTTCAACGACGATCCGGAAACGGACGCCGTGGTCATGATCGGTGAGATCGGCGGTCCGGACGAAGCCAACGCGGCTTACTGGATCAAGGAAAACATGAAGAAGCCGGTGGTTGGCTTCATCGCTGGCGTGACCGCGCCTCCGGGCAAGCGCATGGGCCACGCCGGCGCGCTGATCTCGGGCGGTGCCGATACCGCCCAGGCCAAGCTGGAAATCATGGAAGCCTGCGGTATCAAGGTGACCAAGAACCCGTCGGAGATGGGCCGCCTGCTGAAGGCAATGCTGTAAGTCGTACCTCGCCATTCCAGCGAGCGCTGGAATGGCGAACCAGGCAATGCCCCCGCCCGCGCGGGGGCATTGTCATTCTGGAGGACGGATTCGGCGTGGCTTCCGGCACGAAACATTACAGGATTGAAATCTAATCGAAAGGTTCGTGCGGTAAACAGTCATGTCCGTGTTTCGAGACATCCGAAATCCCGTCAGATGACGGGTGTGCAACCTATAAAATTCGAGGAGCCCTCCCGTGGAACTGCTGTCTTCCACCACATTCTGGATTGCGTTGGGATCGATCATCCTGACCAATATCGTCCTGTCCGGCGACAACGCGGTGGTGATCGCGCTCGCCTCGCGCAACCTGCCGCCCGCCCAGCAGAAGAAAGCCATCTTCTGGGGCAGTGCCGCCGCCATCATCATGCGCGTGGTGCTGACCGTGGCCGCGGTCAAGCTGCTGAGCCTGCCGTACCTGAAGATCGTCGGTGCCGTGCTGCTGGTCTACATCGGCGTGCAACTGCTGACCGGCGATGACGATGAGGAAGGCCACGACGGCAAGGACAATATCTGGGCCGCCATCCGCACCATCCTGATCGCGGACCTGGTGATGTCGCTCGACAACGTGGTGGCCGTGGCCGCCGCCGCGCAGAAGGGCCCCGAGGGCAGCCAGCTGATGCTGCTGATCATCGGCCTGGGCCTGTCGATCCCGCTGATCGTGTTCGGCAGCACGCTGCTGCTCAAGGTCATGGAGCGCTTCCCGGTCATCATCGTGCTGGGTGCCGCGCTGTTGGGCTACCTGGCCGGTGAGATGCTGGTCAGCGACCCGGTCGACGCCGCCTGGTTCGAAGTCCACGTGCCGCACGCCCACCTGGTATTCGGCGCCGCCGGCGCGATCATGGTGGTGATCATGGGCAAGCTGCTGAGCCGCCGGTCGGCACAGGCCGCCTGACGAGATTTCGCCCAGGCGAGAAGGGCGGCCAGCTGGCCGCCCTTTTTCGTTGGCGCGCCGCAAGGCGGCCGTCGGTGCCTTGGCCAACTAACTCATGTGAGTGATCGCACATTTTGTCGCTTCGCGCGGCGGTAGCGAGCGCAAGTGACAAATTTTGGCGCATACGGCATGCATCCCCCTGATGGGTGACGAAATTTGTCGCTTTTCACCCCCTACGGATGGGGGATGCCGCTGGCACGCTTACTGCTCAATGGTTCCCGCGTCACGAAACCGAAGACGTGCAACGCTTAACCAAAATCTCTTCGAGGGGTCAAATCATGCAACGGGTACAACTGAAGAAACTGGGCCGTCGTGTCCAGAAGGGCTTTACGCTGATTGAACTGATGATCGTGGTGGCGATCATTGGTATTTTGGCTGCAATCGCTATCCCGCAGTACCAGGACTACGTTACCAAGTCGAAGTGGCAGAACAATATTTCCGACCTGGCGGCTCTCAAAACGGCCATTTCCCAGTGTCTCCAGGTCAACGCTGGTGATGGCTCGTTGTGCGACACTGCGGCAGAGCTCAACATCACGTCGCTGCCGACACCGAAGTACGGTACCGCCGCTGTTGCCCTTGTGGGCACTGCAGCCGTCGCTGGTCCGCCCGCAGTTCCGGGTAAAGTGAACGTCAAGTTCACTGGGAAACCCGAGGTTGGCGGCTACATTTACGAAGCGGATTGGGCGCCGGACGCGACTGGAACTCAAGTTGCGTTTACGAAGGTCGGCACCGATAGCATTCCCGCTAATATTATGCCGGCGGCGAACCGCTAATCACTGCTGTATAGTGGATTGGACGTAAAGCGCCTTCGGGCGCTTTTTCTTTATCTACGCCCCAAGCTATCATGCGCCTTTTCCCCTAAACAGGCGCCCCGATGCAGCTGTCCAGGCCCTTTCCACCCTCGGCCGCCCTCATCGCAGCAATCGTCGCCCCGCTGCTAGTCTCCCGGCACACTCTGCCGCTCGCGACGTTCTATGGCGAATGGATCGCAGCACTCTGTGCTATCGCCGTCTTCGCGATCACTGCGATCCGCAAGCTCGCCGCATCGACCCCGGCAGCCGCCGTGTCCATACCGTCGGTCTCCTTGCTGTTCCTCTGCCTAACCATCATCAGCCTGGTACTAGGCGCCCTCGGCCACGCTGACATCACTGGCAGCCGCACGATCACGGTCCTCACGCTGATCCTCGGCGCCACAGTGACATGCGCCGCATGGTGGCACCGCCGCGCGACAGCAACGAGCACGCAGGATATCGGCGATGACTTGGCCACTGCCTTCCTCGTCGCCGGCCTGCTAGGCACCGTAATGCAGTGGGTGCAATTGTTCCATCTCGAATCCCGCGCCTTCGGCCTCGTCTCCACTTACTTCTACGACAACAACCGCCGCCTCTGGGGCAACCTGAACCAGCCCAACCACCAGGCCACCGTTGAAGGCCTGGCGCTGGTGGCATCAGTATGGCTGGCCTCCCGTCGCCGCCTGCGCTTCCCGATGTGGCTCGCTGCCGTGGTCTTGCTGGAAAGCGGCATCGTACTGTCCGGTTCGCGCACCGGCGTGCTGCATGTTGGCCTGGCTGCGGTCTATGCACTGGTCGCGGCATGGCTTGCACGAGGCGGGCGGCGCGACTCGGACCCAATGCAGCGACCAGTCGGTCTGCTCGTCGCCGCCGTTGCAATGGTGGCGATGCTACTGATCCTGCAGCCCGCAATCCGCGCCGCAGGGCAAGCCTTCGACTGGCGCCTGTTCGACACCATCGCCCAACTCGAAGCCGAAGACCAGATGTCCGCGCGCGGCGCACTATGGACCCACGCGCTGGCGATGTTCCGCTCCCACCCGTGGTTCGGCGTCGGCTGGGGCGAGTTCGGCTGGGCGCAATTCCAGCAGTTGCAGCAAGTCGGCGTGAAGGTGGAGATGTCCCTGCACGCCCACAACGCCATCCTCGACCTGCTGGCAAAGACAGGCATCATAGGTACCGCCGGCGTGGGCCTGATCCTGCTGGCGTGGCTATGGCGCGTGATTCGCGTTCGCTTGTGGCACGGCGATAGCGAAGAGCGCAAGCAGACCGTGCTGGTTCTCACCTGGCTGGCGATGCTGTGCGCGCATTCGATGCTCGAATACCCGCTGCATTACCTCTATTTCTTCCTGCCGTTCTGCTTCATGCTCGGCTGGCTGGAGCCGTCGGGTTTCGGGCGGTGGCGTGTGCCTATGCCAGTGGCACGTGGGCTGGCGATCGCGTTTGTCGTGGTAGCCGCGATCGTGCTGGCCACCATGTGGCAAGACTACCGCCGCGCCGAAGCGCGCGAATACGCCAGCAGCGAAGGCCGCAACGCCTTGCCGATGCCGCGCTTCTGGTTCCGCCAGCACGCGCAGGCCGACGCTGCCGGCCTGGCCACGATTACGCCGGCCAATGCGGCCGAGTTGTTGCCCGCTCACATCGCGGCCGTCCACCTGCTGCCTACGCCGACCATGATCGCGCGCACCGCATGGCTGCTGGCGCTGACGGGCGATCCTGCGCAAGGCCGCCAGTGGATGGAACGGCTGCGCTGGTACTACCTTGGCGATGAAGTTGCGCAATACGCCGAGATTGCGAAGGCATGCCGCGATCTGGCAGCAGACCAACGCCCGCAGGGATTCTGCGCATGGGTCGGCGACCGTTCGCGTCGGTACTCCGAATGGCCCCGGGACTGACCTAGTAGTACGGGTACGGGCTGTAGTAGACCGGCGGCGGAGGCGGCGGATAGTAGTAGTACCGAGGTGCCGGCGGCGCAGCGGCGACGCGTCCGGGGGCCGGCACGCGGTTGCCGCTGGCGTACATGCACTGAACGTAGGCGGCATCGTATTGCTGTTGCGTGCCGTAACCCGCGTACTGGGCATTGCCAGCGCCGACCGCCGCGCCAGTCAGCAGGCCGACGCCCGCACCCACCGCCGCACCCGATCCGCCATTGAACGCCGCGCCCGCCGCTGCGCCCAGCGCGGTGCCGACCACGGCGCTGCCGACGGCGGCATTGTTGGCGGCCTGCGAGGATGAGACACCGCCCACCCGCCCAAAGGCGAACTGGCGGCAGTTGTAGTCGTCGGCGCGGAACTGGTCGAAGCTCTTGCCGGTGCCCGGCAGTACCATCACGCTGGGGCCGGCAGGCATCACGGCGCAGGCGCCGAGGGTCAGGGTGGCCACGGCCAGCGTGGCGCGGGTCAGGGTATGCATGGTGTCACCCCGCATCAGGAGTTGGCCGGCGGCTGTGCCGGTATGCGCTGCCAGCCGCCGGGGCAGGCCTGCACATAGGGGTAGTAGCCTTCGGGCTGGTCGCAGTGGTACCACCAGCCCTGCTGCGGCGCTACGCCGTCCGGGCCGGGGACCGGCACGGGGCCGTTCGGACCCTGTTCGATGTACTGCGGCGGCGCCGCGGGTGCGGTGACCACGGCGGGCGGGTAGTAGTACGGGGCGGGGTAGCCATACGGGTAGCCGCCATAGAACACGCCGGGCCCGAAATAGAGGCCCACGCCGACGCTTGTGCGTGTCTTGATAAAGCCGCCGCGTGCGTCGCTATCGTGCAAAGCGGCATCGTGGAGATCGGCCCGCCCGGCGAGGGCGGCGCCGCTTGCGGCCGTGGCCGCGAGTGCCAGGGCGATCTGGCAGAGCATGCGCCCGTTCATGGTATCCACCTCATCCCCGCGCGCACCGCATGGCACGCCACGGACAGGGTCAGCAGGCCGCAACCAGCGGCGGGCCTGCAATCATATTGAATACCAAATTGTCCCGCGCCGGCGCCACGGCGGCCCGGCTGGAAATGCGGCGTTACCTCTATTACCGGGGAACGACCCTGGCGTAAGACATCGTGACACTGCCCATCGCGGCGCGTGTTGCAGGCGTCACGTGCGGAGGTCAGCCGGCCGCGACCCAATCCCCCGACTTGCCCCCATGCTTTTCCAGCAACTTCACATTGCCGATCACCATGCCGCGGTCCACCGCCTTGCACATGTCGTAGATCGTCAGCAGCGCCACCTGCACGCCGGTCAGTGCTTCCATCTCCACGCCGGTCTGGCCGCGGGTTTCGGTGCGCACGGTGCAGGCGACAGTGGCGGTGGCCTCGTCCAATGCGAACTCGACCGCCACCTTGGTCAGGCCGATCGGGTGGCATAGCGGGATCAGGTCGGCGGTGCGCTTGGTGGCCATGATCGCCGCCACGCGGGCGATGCCGATCACGTCGCCTTTCTTGGCGCTGCCGTCGCGCACCAGCGTGAAGGTGGCTGGCTGCATGGTGATGGTGCCGGTGGCCACGGCGACGCGGTGGGTGCTGGCCTTGTCGCCGACGTCGACCATGTGGGCTTGTCCGGCGGTATCGAAATGGGTGAGCTGGGTCATGATCGAGAGCTTCAGTGCGAACTGCGTGCTGGTGGCCGCCGGCGTCCCTGGGAAGCATCCGATGGGAACGGCCACGGGAGGCCGCTATCATAGCAACATGCCAAAACACCCATCGCTTCGCAGGTCTGCCGCACGCGGCCCCGGCGCCGTGGCGGACGCTGTTCCCGCCGGCTCCGCGTCACATCGCGCAGGCGCCGGCCATTGCCGCGCTGGCGGCGCATGGACGCCATGGCGGCGGCCGCTGGCGGCGCTGCTGGCGCTGACGTTCGCGGCGCCGGCCTGGCCCCAGGGTACGCCGCGCACGGCCCCGGCGCCAGCCACGCCGGTGGCGGCTGCGCCCGCGGCCCGGCCCCCGCAGCCGGTGCCCGCCATCTCGGGCGAGGCCAGCGACCAGGTCTATGACAACCTGAACCGCAGCGTGAAGGCGGGCCAGAAGTCCGAGTTCGGCCTGCGCACCAACAACGCGGTGGTGGAGGCCGGCGGCGTGCAGTTGCCGGACCTGGGCGACCCGTCCACGGCGTCGCTGTCGCCCGACATGGAAAAGCGCCTGGGCGACCGCATCATGCGCGATATCCGGCGCGACCCGCTGTACGTGCCGGATCCGCTGCTGTCCGATTACCTGAACGCGCTGGGCTACCGGCTGGTGCAGGCGGCGCGGCGCCAGAATATCTCCGGCTCGACCGGTGCGGGCACCTTTGCCACCGGCTTTGACCTGTTCGCGGTGCGTGACCGCAGCATCAACGCGTTTGCGCTGCCGGGCGGCTATATCGGCGTGCATACCGGGCTGCTGGTGCAGTCCGATACGGAATCGGAACTGGCCTCGGTGCTGGGCCATGAAATCGGCCACGTGATGCAGCGGCATATCGCGCGTGGCATCACCTCGCAGGACCAGTCGATGTGGATCGCGCTGGCCTCGATGGTGCTGGCGGGCCTGGCCGCCACGCGCAGCCCGGACGCCGCGGCGGCGCTGGCCATGGGCGGGCAGGGCGCGGCCATCGCCAACCAGCTGTCGTTCTCGCGCGGGGCCGAGCGCGAGGCCGACCGGGTCGGCTTCCAGATCCTGACCGCGGCGGGGTTTGACCCGCAGGGCATGCCCGATTTCTTCATGCGGCTGCAGCGCGCATCGGGGACCGCGGAAAATTCGGTCCCGTCTTATGTGCGGACTCACCCGCTGACCTCCGAGCGGATTGCCGACATGCAGGACCGCGTCAGCCATGCCAGCAAGCGCAAGGTCGCCAACACGCCTGAATACGAGTTTGCGCGGATGCGGGCCCGCGTGATCCAGGAATCGTCGCCCAGCGACCTGCAGAACCTGCGCGCGGCGCTGCGCACGCAACTGCCGGGAGCAACGGCACTGCGTGCTCCGGCGCTGCACTACGGCCTTGCCTTCACCGAACAGCGGCTGGGCCGCTACCCGGCCGCCGAACAGGAGCTGGCCGAGGCGCGACGTCTCTACGGCAATATTCCCGGCGCCTCCTCGGGCAGCCCCATGCTGGACGTGATGGCGGTGGAACTGGCGCGCGCGCAGGGCCGCGTGCCCGAGGCGCTGTCCCAGGCCAGCGCGTCGATGAAGGCGTTCCCGCTGTCGCATGCGGTGGCGATTGCCTATGCCGATACCCTGGTCGGCTCAGGCCGCTATGAAGAGGCCGTGCGCTTCCTGCGCGAACGCACGCGCCAGGAGACCAGCCGCAGCGAATGGTGGGAGCTGCTGGCGCGCGCCTACGCGGGCCAGGGCAAGCGCTTGCAGCAGCACCAGGCGCTGGCCGAGAAGTATGCGATGGACGGCGCCTACCAGGCCGCGATCGAGCAGTTGCAGATCGCGCGCAAGGCCGGCGACGGCGACTTCTACACGCTGTCCGAGGTCGATGCGCGCCTGCACCAGCTGGAGCGCCAGTACCGCGAGGACAAGCAGGACAGCAAGGGCATGCCTAACTGAGGCAGGCGTTCAGCCAGCCGGCGGCGCCGGCTGGCGCACGAAGCCAAAGCGCCTGGGCACCTCGCTCTCGGCAACCGGCTCGATCGGGATGTCGCGGCCATCGTGGTGGAATACGCCCAGGTCAGTGCCGCAGGCTTCGCCATGCCAGGTGCTGGCGCCGCTGAACAGTTCCAGGTCGTGGTCGTGCAGCAGGGCGGCCTGCTGTGCCGGCGGGCTGCCTTGCGCCATGCCCTCGACCGTGCCGGCCAGCACCACGTTGCCGTGCTCGTCGGCGTAGCAGGCCTGCAGCGTGAAGGCCTGCTGCGTGGTCGTGCGCAGCGCGCCTTCATGCAGCCGCACCACCCACGGCGCATAGCCCAGCGAAACGAACACCCGCTGCGGGCCGTTCTGGAAGTACCAGGCGCCGCGCTCGTCGCACAGGTAGTTGCGTTCGATAAAGCCGATCAGCGCTTCATGGCGGATGGGGTCGCCCGAAAGCCCGTGCTGCTGGGCGTACTCATTGCGCAGGCGCCACTGGCCGCGGCGGTCCAGTGCCAGCCAGCCGTAGGCGTTGGGCACGTTGGGCCAGCGTGCCATGGCTTGCCTGACGATCTCGTCCATGTCTGTCTCCTCGGCGGGCCGTGGGGGGACTGCGCCCGCCTCACATCATGCCGTCAAAAAATCTCAGGATCCGTGCCGGCAACCATTCGATGTCGCCGCTGAAGCGCCCGTCGGGCAGCAGGGGCAGGTGCCGGCGCCAGCCCTCGGGCGGGGTCATGAAGCCGACATGGCCGCCGTGCTCGGGCTGTTCCAGCCATACCTGGGGGCTGGCGTCGGCCGGGCCGGGCAGGTGCCGGGCCGGCAGGAAGGGATCGTTGCGCGCATTGAGCACCAGCGTGGGCACGGCGATGTCGCGCAGCACGGGTTTGCTGGCGGCGCGGCGCCAGTAGTCGTCGGTATCGACAAAGCCGTGCAGCGGCGCGGTGACGACGTTGTCGAAGGCGTACAGGTCGCGGCTGGCCAGCATCGTGTCGCGGTCGAACAGCCCCGGGAACTGCCCCAGCTTGGCCAGCGACTTGCGCTTGAGCGTCTGCAGGAACATGCGCGTATAGACCAGGTTGAAGCCGGCCGACAGCGCCGCACCGCCGGCAGCCAGGTCCAGCGGCGCGGAGATCGCCGCGGCCGCATGCACGTGGCCGGCGCTGGTGCCGTCCTCGCCCAGGAAGCGCAGCAGTGCGTTGCCGCCCAGCGAGATCCCCACCACCAGCAGCTTGCGCCCGTTGGCGCAATGGCGCTGGCGTATGCGTTCCAGCACCCAGCGGATCTCGGCCGAATCGCCCGAATGGTAGAAGCGCGGTGCCAGGTTGAGCTCGCCCGAGCAGCCGCGGAAATGCGGGACCACGCCCTGCCAGCCGCGCAGGGACAGCGCATGCATCAGCGCCTGCGCGTAGTGGCTGCCGGAATCGCCCTCCAGGCCGTGGAACATCACCACCAGCGGCGTGTCCGGGCGCACCGGGTGGGTGGTCCAGTCGAGGTCGATGAAGTCCTGGTCGGGGGTATCCCAGCGCTCGCGGCGGAAGCTCACGCGCGGCGGGCGGCGCGTGAAGCGCGCGGGGATGATGGTCTGGGCATGGCCGCCGCGCAGCCACCAGGGCATCGGCACGCCTTCGCCGTAGCCATGGCCGGGCGCCGTGGCGGGATCAGCCTGGGCGGCGTGGACGGCCTGGGGAAGGCGGTGGTGCGGAAGCTGCGTCATGCCGGCGTGGTGTTGCAGCAGGCCGCGGCGCGGCGGCCATGCGGGTTCAGTGCAGCGCCTGCCCCGGCGCGGCGGCCACGGCGGCAACCTGCACCGCGTTGGCCGGGCTGCAGTGGATATGCGCCAGGCGCCAGCCTTCGTGGTTCTGCATCAGTACATAGGTGGTGTGCACGTACAGGTCGGCCTCGACGCGGTCGCCGCCGAAGCGCAGCGCCTCGGTCACGTCGAAGATCGACACGGCCATCGACGCATGGCTGCTGGTCTCGATTGCATCGACCAGCACCGGCTGTTCTTCCAGCAGTTGCAGGAAGGCCTGGCGCAGCTGTTCGTGGCCGATCAGGCGCTGGCCGTCGGGCAGCACGCAGGTGATCGAGTCTTCGTCCAGCCACAGGCGCAGCGCGCCGTCTGCGTCGCGCAGCTTCAGCGCTTCGCGAAAGGCTTCGACGATGTCTTCGGCGGAATCGAACAGGCGGGCAAAGCGAGGCATGGTGGCAGTAGAAGTGGCGAGGGCAGTGAGGTCAGGGCCGGTGCAGCAGCTTGCGCAGCTCGACGAACACCATTTCAGGTTCGATCTCTTTCAGGCAGCGCAGGTGGCCCAGCGGGCACTCGCGCTTGAAGCAGGGACTGCACTCCAGTTGCAGCCACATGATACTCGCTGCCTGTGACAACGGCGGCGTGTGGCGCGGGTCGCTCGAGCCGAACACCGCCACCTGGGGCCGGTTCAGCGCCGCGGTGACGTGCATCAGGCCGGAGTCGTTGCAGACCGCGGCTTCGGAGAGCGCCAGCAGGTCCACGGCGTCATCCAGCGAGGTCTGGCCGCACAGGTTGCGCACGAACGGGGCCTCGCTGACGATCTCGGCGGCGATCTCGGCGTCCTTGGCCGAGCCCAGCGTGATCATCTGCGCATACGGGTAGGAACGCCGCAGCATCTGCGCGAGCCTGGCGAAATGCCCGGCCGGCCAGCGCTTGGCCGGGCCGAACTCGGCACCCGGGCAGAACGCGATCACGCGCGTGTGCGGGGCGATGCCAAAGCGCTCGGCGGTGGCCGCCATGCGCGTCGGGTCGACGCGCAGGCGCGGCTCGGGCAGGTCTTCGGGCAGGCGCGCGCCGGGCTTGAGCGCCAGGCGGGCGTAGTGCTCCACCATCGGCGGGCGCTTGTCGCGCGGCGGGTTGGCGTGGCGCACGTTGAGCAGGCCGAAGCGGGCTTCGCCGCGGTAGCCGATGCGCAGCGGGATGCCGGCCAGCCAGGGGACCAGTGCCGACTTGAGCGAGTTCGGCAGCACGTAGGCGAGGTCATAGCCTTCGTTCTTGAGCTGCTGCGCGAACATCAGCCGTGCCGACAGCTGCAGCTTGCCGTGCGCGAGGTCGGACGGGAACACGCGGCCGATCTCCGGCATGCGCGCGAGCACGGGCGCGACCCACTTGGGCGCGAGTGCGTCGATGACCAGGCGCGGATGGCGCGCCTTGAGCAGCGCAAAGAGCGGCTGCGCCATCAGGGCGTCGCCGATCCAGTTGGGGGCGATGACGAGGGCTTTCTTCATGGGCGGGGCGCTTGGAGCCGGCACGGGAGCGTCGGCGCGGACGCCGGCAATGCCGACGCTCCGGGGCGCCTGCAAGCGGCCCGGAGCGTCAGGATCGTGCGAATGCGGGCGGCTCGGGTCAGTGGTGGCCCTTCAGCACGGTGCCCGGCTTGAGCTTGTAGACGGTGCCGCAGTACGGGCACTTGGCTTCGCCGGTGTCTGCCACGTCGAGGAACACGCGCGGATGGTAGTTCCATGCCGGGGTGTTGGCGGTCGGGCAATGCAGCGGAATGTCTTCAGCGCCGATTTCGATGATGGTGGCGGTTTGCGTCATGGTGTTGCAGGGAGTGATGCTTATTGTTCGATGAAAACAGAGGGTGTGCCTCGCCCGGCAGTGCCGGGCGCGCGCAACAGGGGCTGGCAGCCGGTGCTCAGACCAGCGTCAGCCACTTCTTGTACTTTTCGTTGGTGCCGCCCACGGCGGCAAAGAACGCGTCCTGGATCTGCTTGGTCACCGGGCCGCGGCGGCCTTCGCCGATGACGCGGTCGTCCAGTTCGCGGATCGGCGTGACTTCGGCGGCGGTGCCGGTGAAGAAGGCTTCGTCGGCGCAGTACATCTCGTCGCGGGTGATGCGCTTTTCACGCACCTCGATGCCCAGGTCGCGCGCGATGGTCAGGGTGGCGTCGCGGGTGATGCCGTCCAGGCACGAGGCCAGGTCCGGGGTGTAGATCACGCCGTTGCGCACGATGAAGACGTTCTCGCCCGAGCCTTCGCTGACATAGCCCTCGGTGTCGAGCAGCAGCGCTTCGTCGTAGCCCAGGCCGGTGGCTTCCTGGTTGGCCAGGATCGAGTTGATGTAGTAGCCGCTCGCCTTGGCGCGCACCAGCGACACGTTGACGTGGTGGCGCGTGAACGACGAGGTCTTCACGCGGATGCCGCGCTCCATGCCTTCCTCGCCCAGGTAGGCGCCCCACGGCCAGGCCGCGATTGCCACGTGGATGGTGTTGCCCTTGGCCGAGACGCCCAGTTTCTCGTCGCCGACCCACACGATCGGGCGGATGTAGCAGGATTCCAGCTTGTTGGCGCGCACCGCTTCTCGCTGCGCCGCTTCCAGCGTGGCCTCGTCGAAGGGCATGACCATCTGGAAGATCTTGGCCGAATTGAACAGGCGGCGGGTGTGCTCCTTCAGGCGGAAGATGGCGGTGCCTTCGGGGGTCTTGTAGGCGCGTACGCCCTCGAACACGCCCATGCCATAGTGCAGCGTATGCGTCAGCACGTGGATCTTGGCGTCGCGCCATTCGATCAGCTTGCCGTCCATCCAAATCTTGCCGTCGCGATCCGCCATCGACATGTCTGTTCTCCCTGCGCCGTGGAAATAGCAAAAACGATATTGTAAGCCCGGGGGGCATGGGTCACAACGCGGTGCGGGCGCCGCTGCGGTCTAGAATCCTCTTTTTCGGGCATTCTTGCCCTGTTCCGCGCACCGTGCCGCCGCGCTGGCGGCCTTGATTCCCACACTCGCCGTGCCTTTGACCCCACATCCCGGACCCGATGTCCCGCCTGACAGGGCTTCCGACCCCGGCGGCGCGTCCGCGCCGCAGGCCGGCTGGCAGCAGGCGCTGGAGGCGCTGCGCGCGCTCGCCGGCAGCGAGCCTGCCGCCGGGGGCGAAGGCGGCAGGCGCCTGCTGTGGGCGCTGACGCTGGATGCCGACGGCGCGCCCGGCACGATCGAGCCGCTCGAGCAGGTGCGCGGCGCGCGCGGCTGGGGCAAGCCCAGGCCGGTGCCGCTGGCGCGCGTGGCCGAGGACGACCGGCTGGCGCCGTGGGACGCCCGCGTGGCCCGCGCCATCCGCCGCGACCAGTCGCACAACCGGCGCTACGTGCTCGACCGCGCCGCCGCGGCGATGGCGCTGGTGGGGCACCCGGGCGTGGTGCTGGCGCATGCGCCGTCGCAGACGCTGGAGGTGGTGGAGGACGCGCCCGCGCTGGAAGCGGTGCGCAGCGCCGGCCGCTACGTGCTGCGCATGTTCCCGCCGGTGCGCGAGGCGCCGGCGATGGAAGCCTTGCTGCCGGCCGCCGCGCGCCAGGAGGCCGAGGCCCTGCGCCAGCTCACGGTGGTGCGCGACGGCCCGCACCGGCTGCGGCTGATCCGCTTTACGCCGACGCAGTTCGAGGCTGCCCGGCTGATCGGCGATGGCCTGGCGATCCCGGAGGACGGCCACGCCCAGCTCGACCAGACCTTGCGCGCGTTGGCCGGCCAGTTCCAGGTCCAGGCCGACCAGGCGGGCGGATCGCGCGCGGTGGAGGCTGACGCGCGCCTGCGCGCCGAGGTGGCACCGTTGGGCGGGCTGGCGGGGCGCGGCATTTCGCTGCGGCTGGTGGTGACGCCGCTGGGGCCGCTCGGGCCGCGGCTCGCGCCCGGCGCCGGACGCGAGCGCCTGATGGCGGCGGTGCGCGGCGAGACCCTGGCCACGCAACGCGACCTGGATGCCGAGCTGGCCAGCGTGGCCGAGGTCTTCGCGGCATTGCCGCAGCTGGTGGCGCTGGCGCCGCCGGGCGGCGAATACACCTGGATGCTGGACGATCCGGAGGACGCGCTCGCCGTGGTCGAGGCGCTGCCCGGACTGCCCGCCGTGCAGGCCGTGGAATGGCCGCGCGGCAAGGAGATTCGCGTGCTGCCGGCCGACCTGCGGCAGCTGGGCGTGCAGATCGAGAGCCGCGGCGCGTGGTACCGGCTGGCCGGCGAGCTGCGCGTGGCCGAGGGGCTGGTGCTGGAACTGGGCAAGCTGATCGACTGGACCGGCAGCCACGCCGGGCGCTTCGTGCCGATGGGGCAGGGCGTCTACGTGGCGCTGACGCGCACGCTGCGCGGCCGGCTGCGCGACCTCGCCGGCGTCGGTGAGCATGTGCCCGACGGTATTCGCGTCCCGCAGATGGCCACGCCGTGGCTGGATGACGTGCTGGCCGGCGCCGGCGTCGATCCCGATGCGCATTTCCGCCAGCGCATCGCCCGGCTGCGCGCCGCGCGCGAGGCTGACATCGCGCTGCCTGCCACGCTGGCGGCTGAGCTGCGGCCCTACCAGGAGGCTGGCTACTGCTGGGCCATGACGCTGGCGGCCTCGGGCCTGGGCGCCTGCCTGGCCGACGACATGGGCCTGGGCAAGACCCTGCAGGCGCTGGCGGTGCTGGTGGCGCGCGCCGGCGGCGGCGCCGCGCTGGTGATCGCGCCGACTTCGGTGTGCGGCAACTGGGCGGCCGAGGCGCGGCGCTTTGCGCCCACGCTCAACGTCCATGTTTATGCCGAGGGCGATCGTGAGACGCTGCTGGCGCAGGCCGGGCCGCATGACCTGGTGATCATCTCGTACACGCTGCTGCAGCAGGCCAGCAAGGCGTTCTGCGCGCGCGAATGGCATACCGTGGTCGCGGACGAGGCGCAGGCCTTCAAGAACGCGGTCACGCGGCGGGCGCAGGCCATGTTCGCGCTGCCGTCGGGCTTCCGCATGGCGCTGACCGGCACGCCCGTGGAGAACCGGCTGGCCGAGCTGTGGTCGGTGATGCGGTTCTGCAATCCGGGCTTGCTGGGCTCGCTGGCCCGCTTCAACGAACACTTTGCCAACCCGATCGAGCGCGGCGGCATGCGCGAGGCGCGCCAGCGGCTGCGCCGCATGATCGCGCCGTTCGTGCTGCGCCGGACCAAGGCGCAGGTGCTGGACGAACTGCCGCCGCGCACGGAGCTGGTGATCCGGGTCGAGCCCGAGCCGGTCGAAGCCGCGCACTACGAGGCCCTGCGCCGCCAGGCCCAGACCGAGGCCGAGGCCGCGCTGGCGCGCGTGGAAGCGGCACGCAAGGCCACCAAAGGCGCGCCTGCCGGGGCCCGTGCGCGCGCCCTGGCGCAGGCCCAGCACCAGGCCCAGGCGCGCATCCACGTGCTGGCGCAGCTGATGCGGCTGCGGCGCGCCGCGTGCGACCCGCGCCTGGTCACGCCGGAACTCAGCGGCCAGCTGTCCGAAGGCGCCAAGGTGCGCGCCTTTGTCGAGCTGGCCAGCGAGCTTGCCGCGAGCGGCCACAAGACCCTGGTGTTCAGCCAGTTTGTCGACTTCCTGCAGCTGCTGCGCCAGGGGCTGGAGCGCGCCGGGCTGGCGCTGCAGTACCTGGACGGCGCCACCCCCGCGGCCGAGCGCACCCGCCGCGTGGCCGCCTTCCAGGCGGGCGAGGGCGATGTCTTCCTGATCAGCCTGAAGGCCGGCGGCTTCGGCCTGAACCTGACCGCGGCCGACTACGTGATCATTGCCGACCCCTGGTGGAATCCCGCCGCCGAAGACCAGGCCATGGGCCGCGCGCACCGCATCGGCCAGCAGCGCCCGGTGACGGTGTACCGGCTGATCAATGCCGGCACCATCGAAGAGCGCATCGTCGACCTGCACCGCGACAAGCGCGCGCTGGCCGACGGGCTGCTGGAGGCCGACGACGACAGCGCCGCGGGAACCGGCGCGCCGCTGCCGGACGTGGACGAGCTGGTGGGGTTGCTGCGGCGCTGAGGCGATGCCGAGGAGGGGTACATATGCCCCGATCGAATACCCTCAAGCGAACACGGTCGTTTGGTTTTGGCAGGAACCTTGCTATCGTGTGGCGCTGGCCCGGGGCTCAGATCCCGGTCATCATTGTGCCGACCCGCCGCGCCGGGTCTTATCTTGCTGATACTTACCGACGGTGCCCCCCATGCCTACTTCGTCCCGCCTGCTTCCGCGCTTGTCCTTCCGTTCCGCTACCGGCCTGGCCGCGCTGTGCGCCGCCGCTGCCATCAGCACGGTCAGCTCGCCCGCCCGCGCGCAAGGGGAGTGGCCGACGCAGCCGGTGACGATCCTGATGGGCTTTACTGCCGGCTCCGGCGTCGACATCGTCGGCCGCACGCTGCAGGAATCGCTGCAGAAGTCGCTGAAGGCCACCATCATCTACGACTACCGGCCGGGCGCCGGCGGCAACGTCGCCTCCGAGGTGGTGGCGCATGCCAGGCCGGATGGCTACACGCTGCTGCTGGGCACCGCCGCCACGCACGGCATCAACCCGGCGCTGTACAAGAACCTGCCGTTCGACGCCGAGGCCGATTTCACCCCGATCGCGCCGCTGGTCGAGGTCTCCAACGTGCTGACCGTCAACCCGGCGGTGCTGGACGTGAAGTCGGTCAAGGAGTTTATCGAGAAGGTCAAGGCCAACCCGGGCAAGTACAACTTTGCCTCCACCGGCAACGGCACCGGCACGCACCTGGCCTTTGCCGAGTTCAATGCGCGCGCCGGCCTGGACATGGTCCACGTGCCCTACAAGGGCGGCCCCGACGCGCTGCAGGCGGTGGTGAAGGGCGAGGTCTGCTGCATCTTCAACCAGGTGCAGAGCGTGCTGCCGCAGTACCGCGCCGGCAAGGTGCGCCTGCTGGGCGTGACCACCAAGCAGCGCGTGCAAGTGATTCCCGACGTGCCGACCATTGCCGAGAGCGGCCTGCCCGGCTTCAACAGCACCATCTGGTTCGGCTTCTTCGGGCCCAAGGGGCTGGATCCGAAGATCGCGCGCAAGGTCAACGATGCGGTGAAGGTGGCGCTGGAAACGCCGGCGATCCGCCAGAAGCTGATCGATGCCGGCAACACGCCGCGGGTCGAGACCGTGGATCAGTTCAAGGCTACGGTGAAGGGGGATCGGCAGAAGTGGGCGGGGGTGGTCAAGACCGTGGGCGCGTCGATCGACTGACGCGCGCCGGCCTCGGTCAGGTCCGTACCCCCAGCCGCGTGAGCAGGTGCGCCAGTTGCGCCTGCGTGCCCGTCCCGGTCTTGGTGAAGATCGCCTTGAGTTGCGTGCGCCCGGTCTCGCGCCGGATGCCGATCAGCTCGCACGCCTCGGGCAGGCCGATGCCCGATGACAGCTGCAGTGCCAGCCGGGTCTCGGCCGGAGTGAGGCCGTAGAGGTCGCGCAAAACGGCTGGCAGCGTCATCGGCGCGGTGCCGGGCTCGTGGATCGCCACCAGCACGCTGGGGCGCTGCCAGTCCATCGCCAGATGGTGTGCCGGCGGCAGCGGCAGCAGCACGACCTGGGCCTGGCGGCCGGCGCTGTCGACCGCACGCAGCGCCTGCGCCGGCTGCGGGTTGGCGGGGTTGCATGCCGCCCGCAGCGCCTCGGCAAACGGGCGCGACAGCTGCCAGTCGGCTTCCTCGCGCACGGCTATGGCGGGCGGCGCCACGGCGCGGGTTTCGACCGACACCGCCGGCAGCAGCCGGCGCACCCAGGTCTCGCCAATGCTGTTGGCCAGCAGCGGCTTGCCGTCGTCGCGGAACACGATCACGCCGAACGGCAGCCGCTCCATCAGTTGCGCCGACGCATGCGCCAGTGTCGACACCTGGTGGGTGCGGTCGCGCAGCGCCATCGCATGGCGCATGTGCGGGATGGCCCAGTCGAGCGCGCGCGCGTCTTCGGGCGAATAGTGGTCGTGGCCCTGCGGGCGCTGCAGCGACAGGAACACGTCGTAGTGCGGCTGGCGCTCGATCAGGCAGGCCATCACCGACGACTGTTCGAATTGCCGCAGGAACTCGCCGTAGAAGGGCGACTTGCGCATCGCCTGCGCGCCCAGCTCGCGTGAATCGATATACCAGTTGCCCACCGACATGCGCCTGGCGAACGGCAGGGCCGGGTCGATGGCTACGTAGTGTTCGCTGTAGGCGGCCACCGCCTCCGGCATGGGGTTGACCTCCTGGTTCACCAGCACGCGCTCGTTGACGGTGTCGAGCACCAGCAGATGGGCATGCGTGCTGCCGCTGGCCTGGCACAGCGCGCCCAGGCTGCGCTGCCAGGCATCGGCATCGAAGATCCCCTCGTACAGCGCGCGAATGGTGTCGTGCATCTGTGTGTCGCTCATGGCTTCCCTTCTTTTTACTTCTTTTATTTTTAGCACTTTCTTCGCGGGGCAACGGGCGGGCCGCGGGCGCGGCGCCGGCCCGCTGCCGGGCGCGTGGTGTTCAGGCCTCGTCCAGCGCCGCGCCCAGGCGCGAGAGCAGATGCGTCAGCTGGGCCTGGCTGTTGCAGCCGGTCTTGTGGAATATGGCCTTGAGCTGGGTGCGCGCGGTTTCGTGGCGGATGTTCAGCTGCTGGCTGGCTTCGGGCAGGCCCTGTCCGGTGGCGAGCTGGGTGGTCAGCCGGGTCTCCGCCGGGGTCAGTCCGTACAGGTCGCGCAGCACCGGCGCCAGCAACAGCGGCGCGCTGTCCTGCTCATGCACGATCACCAGCGCCGCCGGTTCCTGCCATTGCGCGGCAAAGGCGTGCGAGGGCGGCAGCGGCAGCACGATCACCTGCGCGCAGGCACCGTTGCCGTCGGTGGCGCGGGCGGCCTGCGCGGCGACCGCGCGCTGCGGGTCGCAGGCGGCCTGCACCATGTCGGCGAACGGGCGCGACAGGTTCCAGTCCGACACCTTGCCGGCCGGGTCCAGGCGCCGCGCCCAGCGCTCGCCGGCGCGGTTGCTCAGCAGCACCTGGCGCTGCGGCGAGAACACCAGCAGGGCAAAATTGAGCCGCTCCACCAGCTGCGTCGACAGCCGCGCCAGCACCGTCAGCCCCAGCGTGCGGTCGCGCATGGCCATGGCGCTGCGCATATGCGGGATGATCCAGTCCATGCCGCGGGTGTCGTCGGGCGAGAACAGCGGCTGCGTGCGCGCGCGCTGCATCGAGAAATAGACTTCGTAGTGGGGCTGGCGCTCGACCAGGCAGGCCACGTAGGAGCGCAGGTCGTAGCGGTGGAAGAAGTCGCGGTAGAACGGATGGCGGGCCATGGTGCCTTCGCCCAGTTCGCGCGCGTCGATATACCAGTCGCCCGGCCGAAGGCGCGGCGCGTACTGCTTGGCCGGATCGATGGCCTGGTAGTCCGATTCGTACTCGGAAAACGGTTCCACCACCGGATTGACGATCTCATTGACGGTGACCTGGTCGCGGACGGTGTCCCAGACCATCATCGAGGCATGTGCCGTGTCCGCCAGTTCCGTCAGGGTGTGCAGGCTCTGCTGCCAGGCACCGGGATCGAGAATGCCCTCGTACAAGCCACGGATCGCTCCGTGCATGTCGGCTTCTTTCATCTGACTCACCCCCTGCATTCGCGACAAGGAAATGCGCGGCGCCGGCGCTGCGTCTGATCGCACACCGGCTGCATTCTTTTTGGCTGCTTGTTATTTTGGCCGCCTGTTGTCATGGCCGTTTCAAGACCGGCTCTGGCGCTTTTTGCGTGTCTGTTATAGCAGACGTTGCATACATTACCGCACTCGGGGGTCAAGAGGGGCATGGAGCTGACCCTTCTTTCGTGGGGAGGTATGTCACTAGCACCCTGTGGGGTTGTCCTGAATGTGCTGCAAGGGCCGCATGCTAAGTGCGTAACGGTCCGGAATCGGCAAAGCGTTGACCACGATCAGGTAAAATGCCCGTTTCCCCGAATTCCAGCGAAATCTCGCGCCATCCATCGCCATGACCTCTGTCCTGCGTCTTTCCGACCTGATTTCCCAAGGCAAAATCTCCGGCAAGCGGGTGTTTATCCGCGCCGACCTGAACGTGCCGCAGGATGACGCCGGCAACATCACCGAGGACACCCGCATCCGCGCCTCGGTGCCGGCCATCGAGGCATGCCTGGCTGGCGGCGCCGCGGTGATGGTCACCTCCCACCTGGGCCGCCCGACCGAGGGCGAGTTCAAGCCCGAGGACTCGCTGGCGCCGATTGCCACGCGCCTGTCCGAGCTGCTGGGCAAGCCGGTCAAGCTGGTGCAGAACTGGGTCGACGGCGTCGAGGTGGCGCCGGGCAAGGTGGTGCTGCTGGAAAACTGCCGCGTGAACAAGGGCGAAAAGAAGAACAGCGACGAACTGGCCCGGAAGATGGCCAAGCTGTGTGACGTCTACGTGAACGATGCCTTCGGCACCGCCCACCGTGCCGAAGCCACCACGCATGGCATCGCCAAGTACGCCCCGATCGCCTGCGCCGGCCCGCTGCTGGCCGCCGAGATCGACGCGCTGGGCAAGGCGCTGGGCCAGCCGGCGCGCCCGCTGGTGGCGATCGTGGCCGGGTCCAAGGTCTCGACCAAGCTGACCATCCTGAAGTCGCTGGCCGACAAGGTCGACAACCTGATCGTCGGCGGCGGCATCGCCAATACCTTCATGCTGGCCGCCGGCCTGAAGATCGGCAAGTCACTGGCCGAAGCCGACCTGGTCGGCGACGCCAAAACCATCATCGACATCATGGCCAGGCGGGGCGCCTCGGTGCCGATCCCGGTCGACGTGGTGTGCGCCAAGGAATTCAGCGCCACTGCCGCGGCCACCGTCAAGGACGTCAAGGACGTGGCCGACGACGACATGATCCTGGACATCGGCCCCAGGACCGCCGCGATGCTGGCCGAGCAGCTCAAGGCCGCCGGCACCATCGTCTGGAACGGCCCGGTGGGCGTGTTCGAATTCGACCAGTTCGGCAACGGCACCAAGGTGCTGGCCCAGGCCATCGCTGAATCGAAGGCGTTCTCGATCGCCGGCGGCGGCGACACGCTGGCCGCGATCGCCAAGTACGGCATTGCCGACCGCGTGGGCTATATCTCCACCGGCGGCGGCGCGTTCCTGGAATTCCTGGAAGGCAAGAAGCTGCCCGCATTCGAAGTGCTGGAGCAGCGCGCCGCAGGCTGACGCATCCGCCGGGCCCGGCGGTATTGCCGGGGCCCTGAACCAGGAATTCCGCGCATGACTCGTTCCACCAAGATCGTCGCCACCATCGGCCCCGCCTCCAGCTCGCTGGAAATCCTGACCCGCATGATCGCGGCGGGGGTCGACGTGGTGCGGCTGAATTTTTCGCACGGCACCGCCCAGGACCATCTCGACCGCGCCCGCCTGGTGCGCGAAGCCGCGCAGGCATGCGGGCGCGAGGTCGCCATCATGGCCGACCTGCAGGGCCCCAAGATCCGCGTCGGCAAGTTCGAGCACGGCAAGATCACGCTCAAGGTGGGCGATCCGTTCATCCTGGATTCGAGCTGCCAGCTCGGCAACGAGCAGCGCGCCGGCCTGGACTACCAGGACCTGCCGCGCGACGTCGGCCCGGGCGACCTGCTGCTGCTCAACGACGGCCTGATCGTGCTGGTGGTGGACCGTGTGTTCGGCAGCGAGATCTTCACCACCGTGCGCGTGGGCGGCGAGCTGTCCAACAACAAGGGCATCAACCGCCAGGGCGGCGGGCTGTCGGCGCCGGCGCTGACCGCCAAGGACATGGACGACATCAAGACCGCCATGGCCCTGGGCGCGGACTACGTCGCCGTCAGCTTCCCCAAGAATGCCACCGACATGGAAATGGCGCGCCAGCTGACCGCCGTGGCCGGCCAGCCGCACGGCCACAAGGCCCGCATGATCGCCAAGATCGAACGTGCCGAGGCGATCCGCCCGGGCGTGCTGGAAGAGATCCTGCAGGCGTCCGACGGCATCATGGTGGCGCGCGGCGACCTGGCCGTGGAAGTCGGCAATGCCGCCGTGCCGGCGCTGCAGAAGCGCATGATCAAGCTGGCGCGCGAGGCCAACAAGCTGACCATCACCGCCACCCAGATGATGGAGAGCATGATCGTCAACCCGGTGCCCACGCGCGCCGAGGTCTCGGACGTGGCCAACGCCGTGCTGGACGGCACCGACGCGGTGATGCTGTCGGCTGAAACCGCCGCCGGCCGCTACCCCGTGGAGACGGTCGAGGCCATGGCCGCGGTCTGCATCGAAGCCGAGAAGTCCGAGGTGGTGCAGCTCGACACCGATTTCCTGAACCAGACCTTCTCGCGCATCGACCAGTCGGTGGCGATGGGTGCGCTGTTCACGGCCTATCATTTGCAGGTGAAGGCGATTGCCGCGCTGACCGATTCCGGCGCCACCGCATTGTGGATGAGCCGTCACCGAATCCATGTGCCGATCTATGCGATGACGCCCAACCTGGCCTCGCAGCGCAAGATGCAGCTGTACCGCAACGTGGTGCCGCTGCCGCTGCAGTCCAGCGCCGACCGCGACACCGCGCTCGAGCAGGCCGAAGAGCTGCTGCTGGCGCAGGGCGTGGTGCAGCGTGGCGATTTCATCGTGCTGACCATCGGCGAACCGATGGGGCAGCCGGGCGGTACCAACACCCTGAAGATTGTCAGGGTGGGGTATTGAGCGCCGACAGAAAAATACAGAGACACCCAATTTTTATTTAGGAGTTAGACATGCCACTCGTATCGATGCGCCAGCTGCTGGACCACGCGGCCGAGAACAGCTACGGCCTGCCGGCCTTCAACGTGAACAACCTCGAGCAAGTGCAGGCCATCATGCAGGCGGCCGACGAGGTCAACGCCCCGGTGATCATGCAAGCCTCGGCCGGCGCGCGCAAATACGCCGGTGAGCATTTCCTGCGCCACCTGATCGAAGCCGCGGTCGAAGCCTACCCGCACATCCCCGTGGTGATGCACCAGGACCACGGCCAGTCGCCGGCGATCTGCCAGGGCGCGATCGACCTGGGCTTCTCGTCGGTGATGATGGACGGCTCGCTGCGCGAAGACGGCAAGACCCCGGCCGAGTACGAGTACAACATCGACGTCACCCGCAAGGTGGTGCAGCTGGCCCACGCCGTCGGCGTGACCGTGGAAGGCGAACTGGGCTGCCTGGGCTCGCTGGAAACCGGTGAAGCCGGCGAAGAAGACGGCATCGGCGCCGTCGGCGTGCTGGACCACTCCATGCTGCTGACCGATCCGGAGCAGGCCGCCGACTTCGTCAAGGCCACCCAGCTGGACGCCCTGGCCATCGCCATCGGCACCTCGCACGGCGCCTACAAGTTCACGCGCAAGCCCACCGGCGACATCCTGGCGATCAGCCGCATCAAGGAAATCCACGCCCGCATCCCCAACACCCACCTGGTGATGCACGGCTCGTCGTCGGTGCCGCAGGAACTGCTGGAAGAGATCCGTAAGTTCGGCGGCGACATGAAGGAAACCTACGGCGTGCCGGTCGAGGAAATCCAGGAAGCGATCAAGTACGGCGTGCGCAAGATCAACATCGACACCGACATCCGCCTGGCCATGACCGGCGCGATCCGCCGCTTCTTCGCCGAGAACCCGAGCAAGTTCGACCCGCGCGAATACCTGAAGCCGGCCCGCGAAGCCGCCAAGCAGGTGTGCAAGGCGCGCTACATTGCCTTCGGCTGCGAAGGCCAGGCCGGCAAGATCAAGCCGATCGGCCTGACCGATATCGCGCAGCAGTACAAGGCGGGCAAGCTGTCGCAGGTCGTGCAGTAAATGTCCCTAGTCCGCCTTCCGCGCTAGGGGAAGGCGGATTGCAGTTCCGGCCGCCGCGGCACGCATCCAGCGCCCGGCGGCTTCGCCGTTTTATCGGAACCATCATGTCCAACGCTCTCTACCAGTCCTCCATCAACTCGCTGCCGCTGCTGGGCCACGGCAAAGTGCGCGACAACTATGCCGTCGGCAATGACAAGCTGCTGATCGTCACCACCGACCGCCTGTCGGCGTTCGACGTCATCATGGGCGAGCCGATCCCCGACAAGGGCCGCGTGCTGAACCAGATGGCGAACTTCTGGTTCAGCAAGCTCGCGCACATCGTGCCGAACCACGAGACCGGCATCGCGCCCGAGACCGTGGTCGCGCCGGAGGAAGTGGAGCAGGTCAAGGGCCGCGCCGTGGTGGTCAAGCGCCTGCGGCCGATCCTGGTCGAAGCCGTGGTGCGCGGCTATCTCGCCGGCAGCGGCTGGAAGGACTACCAGGCCACCGGCAAGGTGTGCGGGATCGAGCTGCCCGCCGGCCTGCAGAACGCGCAAAAGCTGCCCGAGCCGATCTTCACCCCGGCCGCCAAGGCCGAGATGGGCGAGCACGACGAGAACATCTCGTTCGCCGAAGTCGAGGCCCGCATCGGCATCGCGCTGGCGCGCCAGATGCGCGATATCTCGATCCGCCTGTACAAGGAAGCGGCCGAGTTTGCGGCCACGCGCGGCATCATCATCGCCGATACCAAGTTCGAGTTCGGCCTGGACGACAATGGCGTGCTGACGCTGATGGACGAGGTCCTGACCGCCGATTCGTCGCGCTTCTGGCCGGCCGATTCCTACCAGGTGGGCACCAACCCGCCGTCGTTCGACAAGCAGTTCGTGCGCGACTGGCTGGAAGCCGTGCGCATCGACGGCAAGCCCTGGCCCAAGACCGCGCCGGCGCCGCAACTGCCGGACGAGGTGATCGAAAAGACCGCCGCCAAGTACCGTGAAGCGCTGACGCGTCTGACGGGCGAAGAACTGCAGTAAGTTATCAATTTCCCGACGGTGTTCTCCCTCTCCCCTCAGCGGGAGAGAGCCGGGGAGAGGGGTGGTTTAGCAAGGCGCCACGCGTCGGGAAACGCCAGCCCTCTCCCCCGGCCCCTCTCCCGCAAGCGGGAGAGGGGAGCAAACAATCAAGGATCTGAAGTGAGCAAGCAAGACAAGCCGCTGGTCGGCGTGGTGATGGGCAGCAGTTCCGACTGGGACGTGATGCAGCACGCAGTGGCCATGCTGAAGGATTTCGGCGTGCCGTTCGAAGCCCAGGTGGTGTCCGCGCACCGCATGGCGGACGACATGTTCCGCTATGCCGAGAGCGCGCGCAGCCGCGGCATCCGCGCCATCATCGCCGGTGCCGGCGGCGCCGCGCACCTGCCCGGCATGATCGCCGCCAAGACCATCGTGCCGGTGTTCGGCGTGCCGGTGCCGTCCAAGTACCTGCGCGGCGAGGATTCGCTGCTGTCGATCGTGCAGATGCCCAAGGGCGTGCCGGTGGCCACCTTCGCCATCGGCGAGGCCGGTGCCGCCAATGCCGCGCTGCACGCGATCGCCACGCTGGCCACCACCGACGAGGCGCTGGCCGGCGCGCTGGAAGCATTCCGCGCGAAGCAGACCGAAGCCGCGCGCGCGATGACTTTGCCACTGTAATGCTGCCGCTGTAATCATCCGGACATCCCACGGAACCTAGCAATGCCCACCGATATCCATCCCTATCTCTCCGAAGCCCACACGCCGGAATCGCGCGCCGAGTTCGGCGTCGACCGTCCCGACGCGCCCATCCTGCCTGGTGCGTGGCTCGGCATGCTGGGTGGCGGCCAGCTCGGCCGCATGTTCACGCATGCGGCGCAGGCGATGGGCTATCGCGTATGCGTGCTCGATCCGGACCAGGACAGCCCGGCCGGTTCGGTGGCGGACAAGCATATCTGTGCGCAATACACCGACGAGGCCGCGCTGGCCGAGATGGGCAAGCTGTGCCAGGCGGTAAGCACCGAGTTCGAGAACGTGCCGTCGCTGTCGCTGGACCGGCTCGAGCAGCTGGGCGCCTTTGTCGCGCCGCGCGGCTACTGCGTGTCGATCGCGCAGAACCGCATCGGCGAGAAGAAGTTCTTTGCCGCGTGCGCCGAGCGCACCGGCGTGTCGCCGGCCCCGCACTGGGTGATCCAGCACGATGCCGATGTCGACCAGCTGCCCGACCACGTGCTGCCCGGCATCCTCAAGACCGCGCGCATGGGCTACGACGGCAAGGGCCAGGCGCGCGTGAAGACGCGCGACGACGTGCGCGCCGCCTGGAACGCCATGCAGCATGTGCCGTGCGTGCTGGAGCAGATGCTGCCGCTGGCTTATGAGGTCTCGGTGCTGGCCGCGCGTGCCGCGGACGGCTCCACCGCCACCTGGCCGCTGGCCGAGAACGTGCACCGCGACGGCATCCTGTTCTCGACGGTGATGCCGTCGACCAGCGTGTCGCCCGAGATCGCCGACCGCGCGCGTGCCGCAGCGGCTGCCATCGCCACGGAGATGGGCTACGTCGGCGTGCTGTGCATCGAGTTCTTCGTGCTGACCGACGGCTCGCTGGTCGCCAACGAGATGGCGCCGCGCCCGCACAACTCCGGCCATATCACCATGGATGCGTGCGAGACCAGCCAGTTCGAACAGCAGGTGCGCGCCATGGCGCGGCTGCCGCTGGGCAGCACGCGCCAGCACTCGGCCGGCAAGATGCTGAATCTGCTGGGCGACGTGTGGTTCGAGTTCGGCCTGGAGCGCACGCCTTCCTGGGACGAAGTGGTGGCGCAACCCGGCGCCAAGCTGCACCTGTACGGCAAGGGCGATGCGCGCCCGTCACGCAAGATGGGCCACGTCAACTGCGTGGGCGAGCATGCGGAAGCGGCCGCCGCCGCCTTTGCCGCCGCCGCGCAGGCGCTGCATATCCCGCTCTGAAGCCATAGCTCCAAGGAACACGATGTCGCCGCGCATGCCCACGGCCGCTGAACTGGACGAAGCCGTCCGCCTGCTCGAGGCCGGGCAACTGGTCGCCTTTCCCACCGAAACCGTCTACGGACTCGGTGCGGATGCCGAGAACCCCGAGGCGGTCGCCCGCATCTTCGCGCTCAAGGGCCGGCCGTCGAACCATCCGGTGATCGTCCACGTGGTGGACGGCGCCGATATCGGCTACTGGACCGACGAGGTCCCCGAGGCAGCGCAGCAACTGATCGACGCGTTCTGGCCCGGCCCGCTGACGCTGATCCTGAAGCGCGCCGCGCATATCCATCCGGCCGTCGCCGGCGGCCAGGACAGCATTGGCGTGCGTTGCCCCTCGCACCCCGTGGCGCAGGCGCTGCTGGCGCGCTTCAAGCGCGGCCGCGGCGGCATTGCCGCGCCGTCGGCCAACAAGTTCGGCCAGGTCAGCCCGACCACCGCGCAGCATGTGCGCGATGAATTCGGCGATGCGGTCTATGTGCTGGAAGGCGATGGCGTGGAGGTCGGTATCGAATCGACCATCGTCGACCTGTCGCGGCTGGACCAGGGCATCGGCCCGGTGCTGCTGCGGCCGGGGGCGATCACCGCGGCGATGATGGCGCAGGTACTGGGCGCGGCCCCGCTGCCGCCCGACGCGGCCGCGCCGCGGGCTTCAGGCACGCTCAAGGCTCACTACGCGCCGCACACACCGCTGCTGCTGGCCGATGCGCAAGCAGCTTCGGCGCAGCTGGCCTCGCTGCCGGACGATGCCCGCGTGGCGTGGGTCGGCCGGGCGCCGCTGGTGGACCAGCGCTGTACCTGGGTGCAGGCGCCTGCGGATGCGGCGGCCTATGCGCGCGAGCTTTACCGCTTGCTGCGCAAGCTCGACAAGCAGGGCTATACGCAGCTGATGTTCGAGGTGTTGCCTGAAGGGCAGGATTGGGCGGGGGTGCGGGATCGGCTGGAGCG
>NZ_JBYTAG010000077.1:0-32942 GCF_058787995.1 Cupriavidus sp. FW305-27 | reverse complement strand
GGGGGCCTGAGAGGAAGGGGTTAGCGGCGCGCCGCATGCATCGTTATTTGCCAACCGATCGGTCGGTTAATTATATGCACATCCGGCTCGCCGCCGCAGCCAGCGGCCCCCACCTGCGTCAGGCCGCTGCCACCAGCTGGTCGATCGCGCCGAATACCGAATGGCCCTGCGCGTCGAACATCTCGATCTTGACCGCGTCGCCGAACTTCATGAACTCGGTCACGGGCTTGCCTTCATCGATGGTTTCCAGCATGCGCTTCTCGGCAATGCAGCAGTAGCCCTTCTTGCGATCAACGTTGGAGATCGTGCCCGAGCCCACGATGCTGCCGGCGCGCACGTTGCGGGTCTTGCAGATATGCGCGATCAGCTGGCCGAAATCGAACACCATGTCAGTGCCGCAGTCGGGCTGGCCCACCTTCTTGCTGTTCCAGTGCACGGTCATCGGCAGATGCACCTTGCGCTCGCGCCAGGCTTCGCCGAGTTCGTCGGGCGTCACCGCCACCGGCGAGAACGCCGTGGCGGGCTTGCTCTGGAAGAAGCCGAAGCCCTTGCCCAGTTCGGCCGGGATCAGGTTGCGCAGCGAGACATCGTTGGCCAGCATCACCAGGCGGATGGCGTCGCCGGCCTGCTCGGGCGTGGCGCCCATCCTCACGTCGCCGGTGATCACGGCCACCTCGGCCTCGAAGTCGATGCCGAAGGCCTCGCTGGCGCAGACGATATCGTCCTGCGGCCCGACGAAGTCGTCCGAGCCGCCCTGGTACATCAGCGGGTCGGTCCAGAACTCGGCTGGCATCTCGGCGCCGCGCGCCTTGCGCACTAGCTCCACATGGTTGACATAGGCCGAGCCGTCGGCCCACTGGTAGGCGCGCGGCAGCGGTGCCATGCAGTCCCTGGGGGCGAACGCGAACGGGTGGCGTGCGCGGCCGGCGTTGAGCGCGTCGTACAGGTCCTGCAGCTGGGGCGCGTAGAAATTCCAGTCGTCCAGCACGGTCTGCAGCTTGCCGGCGATGTCGGTGGCGTAGTGGGCTTGCTTCAGGTCGCGCGACACGACCACCAGCTGGCCGTCGCGCGAACCGTCCTTCAGGGTTGCGAGTTTCATGGGTGCGATGGGGTAGGGATCAGGGGCGCCTGCATCGCAGGCGCGTTGGCCGCTAGTCTACCGTGGCCTGCCCGCGCGCCAGTCAGTCGACGGTGATGCCCTTGGCCTTGATCAGCTTGCCCCAGCGCTCGCCCTCGGCGCGCGCGTAGCTGGCGAATTCCTCGGGCGTGCTGTAGACCGCCTCCACGCCCACGCCTTCCAGCTTCTTCTGCACCTCGGGCGTCTTCAGCGCCTTGACCAGCTCGGCATTCAGGCGCGTGACCACGGCCTTGGGCGTGCCGGCCGGCGCCACCATGCCTTGCCAGGCGTAGGCCTCGAAGCCGGCCACGCCGCCCTCGGCCACGGTCGGCACGCCGGGCAGCACGGTAAGGCGCTTGGGCGTGGCCACGCCGAGCGCGCGCAGCTTGCCCGCCTGCACGTTCTGCTGGCCCGAGGCCAGGTCCAGGAACATCAGGTCGACCTGGCCCGCGAGCAGGTCCTGCACCGCCGGCGCCGCGCCCTTGTAGGGCACGTGCGTCATCTTGACCCGGGTCTGGTCCATGAACAGTTCCATCGCCAGGTGGTGCGGGCTGCCCGCGCCCGGCGAGGCGAAATTGACCTTGCCCGGGTTCTTCTGCGCGTACGCGACCACTTCCTTGAGCGTGCGCGCCGGGAAGTTGGGATTGGCCACCAGCACCAGCGGGAAGCGCGCAAGCTGGCCGATGTAGACGAAGTCCTTGTCCGGGTTGTACGGCAGCTTCTTGTACAGCGACGGATTGGCGGCCAGCGTGGCGGTGTCGGCGGTCAGCACGGTGTAGCCGTCGGGCTTGGCATGCGCCACGGCATCGGCGCCGACGATGGTGGCCGCGCCCGGGCGGTTGTCGATCACCACCTGCTTGCCCAGCCCCGGGGTGATGGCCTGCGCCACAGTGCGCGCCACCACGTCGGTGCCGCCGCCGGCGGGATAGGGCACGACCCAGCGGATCGGCTGCGACGGCCAGTCATCGGCGCGCGCGGGGGCGCTGGCGGTGAACAGGGCAGCAAACAGAGTACCGGCCGTCAATGCGGCGAGGGCGGGGCGGAAGTGGCCAAGGGGGCGCATCGGTTGTCTCCGTGTTAAAAAGGGGCCCGGTTCGGGCGGGCTTGCACGAGAGGCATGTCGCCGGCCAGGTCTGTTGCGAAGAAAGTCTACCGATGGCTTAAAAATTGGTAAATCGATTTCGCTATAGTAAATTTACCTACGAATTTCCCCCGCCTCCCGGGGAGCAAACCATCCGCCGCATGTCAGAGACCGAAGAAGAAGACACCAAGCTGCGTTCCGGCATCCAGTCCATCGAGGTGGGCTTCAGGCTGCTGCAGGCGCTGGCGGTGTCGCCGCGCGCGATGATGCTGCGCGACCTGGCCGCCGCCGCCGACATGAACCCGGCCAAGGCCCATCGCTACCTGGTCAGCTTCATGCGGCTGGGCGCGGTGGCGCAGGACCCCGTCAGCGGGCGCTATGACCTGGGCCCGTTCGCGCTGCAGCTGGGCCTGGCCGGGCTGAACCGCCTCGATCCGGTCAAGAAGGCGCGCCCGATCCTGTCGCAGCTGCGCGACGAACTGGACCTGACCGCCGGCATTGCCGTGTGGGGCAACCACGGTCCCACCGTGGTGCACTGGGAGGAATCCAGCCATCCCGTCACCGTCAGCCTGCGCCTGGGCGATGTGATGCCGATGCTGAACTCCGCCACCGGGCGCCTGTACGGCGCCTACCTGCCGCGCAAGCAGACCCTGCCGCTGATCGAACGCGAGCTGGGCGCTCGCGGCAATGACGGCTTGCCCGACATGCCGCGCTCGCTGGCCGAATACGACGCGATCTGCGCCGAGGTGCGCGCGCATGGCGCGGCGCGCACGCTCGGCGGCGTGCTGCCGGGCATCAATGCGTTCTCGATGCCGGTGTTCAATGCCAACGGCCACCTGGCCATGGGGCTGATCGTACTGGGCGCGCAGAGCATATTCGATGCAGAATGGGGCGGTACGATGGATCGTCGCATCCGCGACATCGCCCAACAGCTCTCATCGGAACTTGGCTACCTTGGTGCAGCCACCCCGGCCGGAGAAACCGGCCAATCCTGATCTCCACGCCCGGCCCGGCGCGGATCCCCGCGTCTGGCGCCGGCGGCGCTGGATCATCGTGATCGCCCTGGTGCTGCTGGTCCACGTGCTGGCCGTGGTGGGCTTCGTGCGCATGCCGGGGCCGCTGATCCCGGTGGATGTCAGCAACACGCCCACGCTGGAAGCGGTGCTGCTGCCGCCGCCCAGGCCGCCAGCCCCACCCGCGCCGCGGCCGGTGCCGCGCCCGCGCCCGCAGCCCAGGGCGGCCGCGCCGGCCCCGGAACCCGCGCCGCAGGAAGCCCCCGCTCCCCCGCTCGCCACCAGCCCGCAGGGCGCGACCGAGATGGCGTCGGGCAGTGGCGGCGAGGGCAGCGCGGCCAGGCCTGCCGCCGCTGCCGCGCCGTCCGGCGGGCCGCAGGGCGGCGTCGATGGCGTGCGCTACGACCCGCCGCCGTCGGCGACGATGCACTACGCCAGCTTCGTCAACGGCGTGCAGAACCCCGACGGCCTGATCCGCTGGGAGCAGGACGGCAGCCGCTACCGGCTGGCGGTCGAAACCCGCGTGCTGTGGTTCCGCTTTGCCTTCCAGAGCGGCGGCGCGATGGCGGTGCAGGGACTGTTGCCGGAACGCTACGAAGAGCGCCGCCGCAACAAGACCGAGACCTCGCGGTTCGATGCCGCGGCCGGCACCGCGGTATTTGCCTCGGGCACGCAGGCGCCGTTCCCGCCCGGCGCGCAGGACCGCTTCAGCGTATTCCTGCAGCTGGTGGGGCTGGTGCGCGGCAATCCCCAGCGATACGCCACCCCCGGAGTGACGGAAGCGTTCCTCGTGGCCGACACGCGGGATGTGGAACCCATGCAAGTACAGTATGTTGGAGAGGACGAGATCGACACCGGCAACGGCGTGATACGAGCAAAGCACTTTGTGAGGCTGCAGCGCCGTGCCAATGACCGGCGCCGCGTCGAGCTGTGGCTGGCGCAGTCGCTCGGCTGGATGCCGGTGCGCCTGCGCCAGACCGAGCCCGACGGCACCCAGATCGACCTCGTGTACCGCGGCAGGGAAGGGCAGTAGGACCGCGGCGCGCGCCTCCCGACGCATCATCCAACCGAAAGGAGCCCAGCCATGACCGTTGCCACGCCACCAGCCGAAACCCACCGCATCCACGCCGAAGGCGCCGACCTGCACGTGCGCGTGGACGGGGCGGACGGGCCCTGGGTGATACTGGCCCACGCCCTGGCTGCCGACCACACGCTGTGGGATGCCACCGCGCAGCACCTGGCGCGCCGCTATCGCGTGGTGCGCCCTGACATGCGCGGCCACGGCGCCAGCGACGCCCCGCTCGGGCCCTACACCATGACGCGGCTGGCCGACGACGTGGTCGCGGTGATGGACGCGCTGCAGATCCCCCAGGCGCATTTCTGCGGGATTTCCGTGGGCGGCATGATCGGGCAGACCATGGGGCTGCGCCATCCCGAACGGCTGCTGTCGCTGGCGCTGGTGGCCACCAACAGCCAGACCCCGATGGAGGCGCACCCGATGTGGCACAACCGCATCGGCCAGGCCGAGGCCCATGGCATGGCCGGGATGGCCGATGCCACCCTCGGGCGCTGGCTGACGCCGGCCTTCCATGAGGCGCATCGCGACCAGGTGTCGCGCATTCGCGACAGTCTGGTGGCCACGCCGGTACGTGGATACGTGGGTGTGGCCGGGGCAATCATGGCTTTTGACCTTGCCGGCGCGCTTTCCCGCATTCATTGTCCTACGCTGGTAGTAGCGGGCGAGCAGGACCAGGGCGCAACCGTGGCGATGGCGCAGAGCATCGCCGCGGCGATTCCCGGAGCCAGGCTCGAGGTCGTGCCGCAAGCGGCGCACCTGGTGCACGTGGAGCAGCCCGAGCGCTTCCACGCCGCGCTGGACGCCTTTCTCGGGAATGCCGCATGCGGGGGGCAGTGCGACGTTCCGTGACAAGCAACACACTGATGTGGAAGGCTCAAGAAACTTGTTGCATTGGCCGATGCCCAATTCATGTAAGGCAGAAAATCGTGGCAACGAGGTGACCCGCACCAATAACTTGATTTCCCGCCGGTCACCCCAAGTTTGGAGGTAAAGCCGCGGCGCCCCCTCAAGGCATCAACTGAGGCAAGAACCACAAGGGCATGCCGCCCATCCATGACGCCCAGGAGGTGTGCCATGCAAATGATCTACAACAGCGACAACTACTGCATCGTGGAGTTTGGTGCGGATGTCGATCAGGCGCCGCTTGAGTTTGGTGGCTATGAAATCGTCGACAAGAACCTGAAGCGCGAAATCTTCCTCGGCGGCCATCTGGCCGAGAGCTTCCGCGCCGATGTCAAACGCCTGATCGAAAGCGAGCCATCCGTGGAGGAAGTCGACGATTTTCTCGGCAAGTTCGACAACGTCATGATGCACCCGCTGGTGATGCACTGAGCGGCTTTGCCTGGAACGATCACGCCCGCTTCGGCGGGCTTTTTTGTTGGTGGTGGGCGCTGCGGGCCGCGCTCAGTATTGTTCCCACGGCAGCCCGTCATGGCGCCAGCCGTTGACCGTATTGCGGTGGCGCTGCGCATCGAGGTCGCCCTCGAAGCCGTGCAGCACGAACTGGACGTTGGAGAAGCCCGCGCCCTCCAGTGCCCGCGCCGCCGCCGACGAGCGGTTGCCGCTGCGGCAGATCAGCAGCACCGGCCGCGCCGATGCCTGGCCCGCCAGTTTCTTCACCATCTGCACGAAATGCGGGTTGACCTCCCAGTCCGGGCCATCGTTCCAGGGTACGTTGTGCGCGCCCTTCGGATGACCGACGAACAGGTATTCCATCTCGCTGCGGCAGTCGATAAAGAGCGTCTCGGGCGATTGCGCCAGCAGGTCCTGGGCGTCGGCGGGGGAGAGATGTTGCATGGCGGGCAGGGAAGGGGGCAGCGCGAAGCGACCGGGGCGGTGACGGTTACGTCTCTCAGTGTAGGCGCCAGCGGGCCGGACAGGCAACCGCGGGTCATCGCGGGCAGCCGCAAGGCCTTGATACACCTGATAAAATCGTCCCTCTTTGGCCAGCATAGGCCACAGCAGCGGCCCGGCGCCGATCCAGCCATGGATACGCCGCAGGCCCGCCTTTCCAGAGTCCCCGCCATGAGTGCCCCTGAATCCACCGCGGCCGCGCCGCGCCCCTACACCCGGGCTGCCGAGTTGCCCCGGCTGCTGCAAGAACGCATTCTGATCCTGGATGGCGCCATGGGCACCATGATCCAGCGCTACAAGCTGACCGAGGCGGACTACCGCGGCGCGCGCTTCGCGGAACACAAGGTGGACGTCAAGGGCAACAACGAGCTGCTGCTGCTGACGCGCCCGCAGGTCATCAGCGAGATCCATGAGCAGTACCTGGCCGCCGGCGCCGACCTGATCGAGACCAATACCTTCGGTGCCACCGGCGTGGCGCAGGAAGACTACAAGATGGCGGACCTGGCGTACGAGATGAACGTCGAGGCCGCGCGCCTGGCGCGCGCCGCCTGCGACAAGTACAGCACGCCGGAGAAGCCGCGCTTTGTCGCCGGCGCCTTCGGCCCGACGCCCAAGACCGCCAGCATCTCGCCCGACGTGAACGACCCGGGCGCGCGCAACGTGACCTTCGAAGAGCTGCGCGATTCCTACTACGAACAGGGCAAGGGCCTGCTGGAAGGCGGCGCCGACGTGTTCCTGGTCGAGACCATCTTCGACACGCTTAACGCCAAGGCGGCGCTGTTCGCCATCGACCAGCTGTTCGAGGACACCGGCGAGCGCCTGCCGGTGATGATCTCCGGCACGGTGACCGATGCTTCGGGCCGGATCCTGTCGGGCCAGACCGTGGAAGCGTTCTGGAACAGCCTGCGCCACGCCCGCCCGATCACCTTCGGGCTGAACTGCGCGCTGGGCGCCACGCTGATGCGCCCGTATATCGCCGAGCTGGCCAAGATCTGCGACGCGGCGGTGTCGTGCTACCCGAACGCGGGTTTGCCGAACCCGATGAGCGACACGGGCTTTGACGAAACGCCCGAGGTCACCTCGTCGCTGGTGGAAGAGTTCGCCGCCTCCGGGCTGGTGAACCTGGTGGGCGGCTGCTGTGGCACCACGCCCGAGCATATTGCCGCGATCGCCCAGCGCGTGGCCAACAAGACCCCCCGCACCTGGCCCGGCCAGTACCGCGACGCTGCCTGAGCCCGGAGCCCGACAACATGACCGACAAGCAACTGCCCCCGCGCCCGATGCGCCTGTCCGGCCTCGAGCCCTTCACCATCGACGACGACACGTTGTTCGTCAACGTCGGCGAGCGCACCAACGTGACCGGCTCCAAGGCCTTCGCGCGCATGATCCTGAACGGCCAGTTCGACGAGGCGCTGGCGGTGGCCCGCCAGCAGGTCGAGAATGGCGCGCAGATCATCGACATCAACATGGACGAGGCCATGCTGGACTCGAAGGCCGCCATGGTTCGCTTCCTGAACCTGATCGCCTCGGAGCCGGACATTGCACGCGTGCCGATCATGATCGACTCGTCCAAGTGGGAAGTGATCGAGGCCGGCCTGCAGTGCGTGCAGGGCAAGCCCGTGGTCAACTCGATCTCGCTCAAGGAGGGCGAGGAACAGTTCCGCCACCACGCCGCGCTGATCCGCCGCTATGGCGCCGCCTCGGTGGTGATGGCCTTCGACGAGAAAGGCCAGGCCGACACCTTCGAGCGCAAGACCGAGATCTGCAAGCGCAGCTACGACATCCTGGTCAATGACGTCGGCTTCCCGCCGGAAGACATCATCTTCGACCCGAACATCTTCGCGGTCGCGACCGGCATCGAGGAGCACAACAACTACGCGGTGGACTTCATCGAGGCCACGCGCTGGATCAAGCAGAACCTGCCGTACGCCAAGGTCAGCGGCGGCGTGTCCAACGTGTCGTTCTCGTTCCGCGGCAACGACACGGTGCGCGAGGCGATCCACACCGTGTTCCTGTACCACGCCATCGGCGCGGGCATGGACATGGGCATCGTCAACGCCGGTCAGCTCGGCGTGTATGACCAGCTCGATCCCGAGCTGCGCGAGCGCGTGGAAGACGTGGTCCTGAACCGCCGCGAAGATTCCACCGACCGCCTGCTGGAGATCGCGGACCGCTTCAAGGGCGGCGGCGCGAAGAAGGAAGAGAACCTGGCCTGGCGCGGCACGCCCGAGCAGCCGGTGCCGGTGGGCGAGCGCCTGGCGCATGCACTGGTGCATGGCATCACCACCTTCATCGTCGAAGACACCGAAGAGGTCCGCCAGCAGGTCGAGGCGCGCGGCGGCCGCCCGATCGAGGTGATCGAAGGCCCGCTGATGGACGGCATGAACATCGTCGGCGACCTGTTCGGCGCGGGCAAGATGTTCCTGCCGCAGGTGGTCAAGAGCGCGCGCGTGATGAAGCAGGCGGTGGCGCACCTGCTGCCCTACATTGAGGAAGAGAAGCGCCTGCTGGCCGAGGCCGGCGGCGACGTCAAGGCGCGCGGCAAGATCGTGATCGCGACGGTGAAGGGCGACGTGCACGACATCGGCAAGAACATCGTGTCGGTGGTGCTCCAGTGCAATAACTTCGAAGTGGTCAACATGGGTGTGATGGTCCCGTGCAACGAGATCCTGGCCCGCGCCAAGGTCGAGGGCGCGGACATCGTCGGGCTGTCGGGCCTGATCACGCCGTCGCTCGAAGAGATGGCCTACGTGGCCTCGGAAATGCAGCGCGACGACTACTTCCGCGTGAAGAAGATCCCGCTGCTGATCGGCGGCGCCACTACGTCGCGCGTGCATACCGCGGTCAAGATCGCGCCCAATTACGAAGGCCCGGTGGTGTACGTGCCGGACGCCTCGCGCTCGGTGAGCGTGGCCTCGAGCCTGCTGTCGGATGAAGGCGCGGCCAAGTACCTGGACGAGCTGAAGACCGACTACGACCGCATCCGCACCCAGCACGCCAACAAGAAGGCGACGCCGATGGTGACGCTGGCGCAGGCGCGCGCCAACAAGACCCCGATCGACTGGAGCAGCTACGTGCCGCCGAAGCCCAAGTTCATCGGCCGGCGCGTGTTCCGCAACTACGACCTGGCGGAACTGGCCAACTACATCGACTGGGGCCCGTTCTTCCAGACCTGGGACCTGGCCGGCAAATTCCCCGACATCCTCAACGACGAAATCGTCGGCGAGTCGGCACGCAAGGTGTTCTCGGACGGCAAGGCCATGCTGTCGCGCCTGATCCAGGGACGCTGGCTGACCGCCAACGGCGTGATCGCGCTGCTGCCGGCCAACACCGTCAACGACGACGATATCGAGATCTACACCGACGAGACCCGCAGCAAGGTCGCGCTGACCTGGCACAACCTGCGCCAGCAGAGCGAGCGCCCGGTGGTCGATGGCGTGCGCCGCCCCAACCGTTGCCTGGCGGATTTTGTCGCGCCCAAGGACAGCGGCATCGCCGACTACGTCGGCCTGTTCGCGGTCACCGCGGGCCTGGGCGTGGAGAAGAAGGAAGCCCAGTTCGAAGCCGACCATGACGACTACAGCGCGATCATGCTCAAGGCACTGGCCGACCGCTTCGCCGAAGGCTTTGCCGAGTGCCTGCACGAACGCGTGCGCAAGGACTTGTGGGGTTATGACGCCGGCGAGCAGCTCAGCAACGAGCAGCTGATCGCCGAGTCGTACCGCGGCATCCGCCCGGCGCCTGGCTACCCGGCGTGCCCGGAGCACACCGTCAAGGGCCCGATGTTCGAGTTCCTCGACGCGGCCGAGATCGGCATGGGCATCACCGAGTCGCTGGCGATGACGCCGGCCGCATCGGTGAGCGGCTTCTACCTGGCGCATCCGCAGTCGACCTACTTCTCCATCGGCAAGATCGGCCAGGACCAGCTCGACGACATGGCGGCGCGCCGCCACGAGGACCGCGCCACGCTGGAGCGCGCGCTGGCGCCCAACCTGTAACCGGGTGCGACGGCAGGGCGGCAGGGGCGGCTGCATCGCCCCGCCGCCAGCCCGTTGATGCAACAGGGAAAACCGCCGCAGGCGGCCGGCAAAGCCGTGCCGGAGCGGCGTGCCAGGCGCCTCACAACTCCTTACAGAGCCTTTCAACTCCTCACAGACCGGCGCAGTCCGGCTCCCTAGACTGAGGGCTCGATACACGCAATCACCAGCGTGATCACCGCGGCGAATGTTTCGCCGCGGGGCATCCTGAAAGGAGTCTGTCCATGAAGAAACTGCTGCTCTCCCTCTCCGCTCTGTCGATCGCTGCCGCTTCCTCGCTGGCCATGGCCCAAGGCACCGGCGTTTCCGTTGGCACGAAGGCCGATGTCGGCGCATCGGTGACCACACCCTCTCCCGCCGCTGCAGCGCAGGGCGGCCTGAACACTGCCGGCAGCGCTGCCACGGGTGCCGCAGGCGCAGCCGAAAAGGGTCTGTCGACTGCGGGCGCGGCGACCAGCAAGGGCCTGTCGGCAGCAGGTTCGGCGGCTGACAAGGGTCTGTCGACCGCCGGCGCTGCGGTCGACAAGAGTGTCGGCACTGCTGCCGACGCCACCGGCGGCGCCGCGGCAGACGCCGGCACCAAGGCCAAGCACGGCAAGCACGCCACCAAGTCGGGCAAGAAGTCGAAGGCCGACGCGAGCGTGGATGTGAGCGCCGGTGCCGCAGCGGGTGCCAAGGCGCAGTAACCTGGCGCGCTAGTCCACAGTCACTGGCAACCAGCTACTAGCCCGGCCTTTTACCGGCGCCGGCGGCGCCAGGGCCCTCCAGGGTGTTTCAGCCCTGACGCGCCGCAGCAAAGCGGGACGGATCGCATCCGTCCCGCTTTGCGTTTGTGCGCGATCGGTGTGCCTAGTGGGCGCTGGCCCCGCCTAATGTCAGCCTGACACCGACAGCCCGCGCCCGCGCCCGGCACTACAATGACATCAACGCAGGCGGTTCCGCCTGCACCCGACTGCACCGGGCATGTGCCGGTCTGTTCAACCCAGTGGAGCCCACATGATCCGCATCCTGATCGCTGACGATCACGAGATTGTGCGTGCCGGGCTGCGCCAGTTCCTTTCCGAAGAGCCCGACATCCAGGTGACAGGCGAGGCCGGAAGCGGCGACCAGGTCATGGCGCAGTTGCGCGATGCCGAGTTCGACGTGCTGGTCCTGGACATCTCGATGCCCGACCGCAACGGCATCGATGTGCTCAAGCTGATCCGTCAGCGCAAGCCCGAATTGCCGGTCCTGATCCTGTCGACCTACCCGGAAGACCAGTACGCGATCAACCTGATCCGTGCCGGCGCTTCTGGCTACCTGACCAAGGAAAGCGCCCCGGACGACCTGGTCAAGGCCATCCGCACGGTGGCCCAGGGCCGCCGCTACGTGAGCGCCACCGTGGCCGACCTGCTGATCGGCGGGCTCGACAAGCCGACCGAGCAGCCGGTGCACCAGATGCTGTCGGAGCGCGAGTTCCAGATCTTCTGCAAGCTGTCGCGGGGGCAGTCGGTGTCGGTGATTGCCGACGAACTGTTTCTCAGCGTCAAGACCGTCAGTACCTATCGTTCGCGCATTCTCGAGAAAATGGGCATGAAGACCAACGCTGACCTGACCTATTACGCCATCAAGAACGGCCTGGTCGAATAGCAGCCCACGATGGGCCGCACCGGACGAGGACCAGCAATACATAACATGTCGGAGCAGGCTTCGAACACTTCCTACCGGGCGCTGAGCATACTGCTGATTGAAGACTCGGCGGTCCTGCGAGGCATGCTGCTCGAATACCTGAAGGATTTCCCGTTCATCGAGAACGTGGACTGGGCCGATACCGAAGCCATGGCCCTGCGGCTGCTCGCCGCCGGCAAGTACGATGTGGTCATCGTCGACCTGCAGCTGCGCCAGGGCAACGGCATCAATGTGCTGCGCGCGATGCAGCGCATCGGCACCGGCGCGGTGCGCATCGTCTACACCAACCACGCCCAGGTCAGCATGTACCGCCGCCAGTGCGCCGAGGCCGGCGCGGACTACTTCTTCGACAAGTCGCTCGAGCTCGAGCAGGTGTTCCGCGTGATCGAGGAGCACGCGGCGCCGGCGCCCTGAGCCGGCCCAGCCCCTCGTTCCTTCATCATTCCCTGCCTGCCGGTGCGCGTCAGGCGCGCGCCGGCTCCTGATTTTCCGGCGCCTCCGCCGGTGCCAGCACCGCTTCCGTCAGCGGCACCTCGATGTGGATGCGCACGCCCGCCTGCGTCGAGGAATCGATCTGCATGCTGCCGCCCAGCGCGGTAACGCGCTGCTCCATGCCCAGCAGCCCGTGGTGGCCGGCGGTGCTGCCGGCGTCGAAGTCCGCCGGCAGGCCCTTGCCGTCGTCGCGCACGGTCAGCGTCAGCAGGTTGTCCTGGCAGGCCAGGCTGACATCGATGTGCCTGGCTTCAGAGTACTTGCTGGCATTGGTCAGCGATTCCTGCACGATCCGGTATAGCGCGATCGCGGCCTCGTCGCGCAGTGGAGGCAGGTCCTCGGGCACGCTGACATCGGTCTCCCAGTCATTGCGCGCGCCCACTTCCTCGACCAGCTGGCAGACCGCCGCGCGCAGGCCCAGATTCAGCAGCACCGTGGGGCGCAGGTCTTCGATCAGGCGGCGCTTGATCTGGATGCCCTGGTCCACGTGCAGCATCACGCGCGTCAGCCGCTCGGCCGCCACCGGATGGTCCTCCTGCACCTTGCGGCGCACCCAGTGCAGATCCAGCTTGATCGCGGTCAGGATGGCGCCCAGTTCATCGTGCAGCTCGCGCGCCAGGCGTGTCTTCTCGTCCTCGGTCACGCGCTGCAGGTGGGCGGCCAGCGCCGACAGCTGGCGCGTGCGTGCGCGCACCTTGCGGTCCAGCCGCACGCCTTCCTCTTCCAGCTGGGTGCGCACCGCCTCAGCCATCGACAGGCGCTTGGCGTGGCCCACGCCCACCGCCATCATCAGGGTGATGTTGATGGCGGTAAGCAGGCCGATGCCGTAGCGCGACAGCTGCACGTCGTTCTCGGCGCCTTCCAGCCGGTGCGAGACCGCGCCGGCCTCGCGCGCCTGCAGCTGGTCCAGGCCGCGGCGCGCATTGTCCATGGTCTCTTTGCCGTAGTCGGTGCGGATCAGGTCCAGCGCCACTTCCAGGTCGCGCTTGCCGTAAACCAGCGTCAGCGCCATCTCGTTGAGCTTGCTGTTGATCAGCTTGGAGGTGTCGCTGAACTGCTTCAGGCCTTCGGGATCGTTGGCATAGCCGGCGCGGATCTGCGCCATCAGTTCGGCGATGCGCGGCAGGGCCTTGTAGTACGGCTCAAGGTAGCTTTCCTTGCCGGTCAGCAGGAAGCCGCGCTGGCCGGCCTCGGCATTGACCAGCTCGCCGTTGAGCGCGGCCAGCTCGGTCTGCACGCGCTGCGAGCGGATCACGTCGGTATAGCTTTCGCGCAGGCGGATATTGCCGGTTTCCGACGCCACCAGCACCGCCAGCGTCAGCAGGATGCCGCCCGCCAGCAGCAGCGTGTGGGGGAGAAAGGACTGCTTGAACATGGGCAATTCCTGTTTAGTGAAGGCGCGCCGCTCGCCCGCCGCAGCGCCAGGGAGCGCCCATGGAATCACATCGATCGCCATGGGTCAACCTTGAAACCGGGCCCGCGCGGGCGTCGTCCGGGTGCGTGTAGGACTCGGCTGACAGCGGAATCGGCTCGCTGTCAGTATTGGTGCGCGGGCTGGCTTTCTACGATGAGGCTATGAGCTTGCACCCCTTGGCGCAAGCCCTCACATGGGCCCAGCCAGTGCGCCTGGCGTGGTCCGATTGCTTCGGGAGCCTAGCCATGCTGCAATATGCACTCGTATTTTTCGTCATCGCCCTGATCGCCGCGATCTTCGGCTTCGGCGGAATTGCCGCCGGCGCCGTGGAAATCGCCAAGATCCTGTTCTTCATCTTCCTGGTCGTGGCGCTGGTCGCCGCGGTGATGGGCCTGGTCCGCAGGGGGCGATGACACCGGCCGCGAGCCGTCTTTCCCCACCGCCGACCGAAACTGAGGAGACCGTATGCTGACGCAGAACCCGAAAGTCAGGAAGGAACTGAACCACCTGTCCGACAGTGCCGACAGTGCCATCCGCCATATCAGGCATGCCGCGCGCGACACGCGCGATGCGGCAGCGCCGGTATCCGGCGAGGTCAAGGCGCTGATCGCCCAGCTGGAGCACACCATCGAAGTGCTGGCGCGCGAGGGCTCTGCCGAGAGCATGCGCGCCGGGCAGCGCCTGCGCGAGCGGGCCACCGACATGGCCCATCGGCTGCGCGCCCAGACCACTGACGGCATGATGCGCGCCCGCGAGCGCATGGATGGTGCGGTAGAACACGCCCAGCACCGCGTGGCCGAGTCGCCGCTGAAGGCGGTGGCGATCGCGGCGGCCGTGGGGGCGCTGATCGGGCTGCTGCTGGCCAATGGCCGGCGCCATTCAGAGGAGGATTAGGCCCGCCCCCCAGCCACCAGACCGATACCGGGACCCGTCCGGCACGCCGGGCGGGTCCTGCAAGGGAATCCCCCTTTCCGGAATCCTCGTCCGGAAGCCCGGCAGCCCACTGCGGTGCCGGGCGCTTTTTTAGGCGCGCGGCGATCGTGCCGCACGCAAGCGGGTGTCTGTTCCCGTCACACCCCCCACATCACATTGGCCCCCTCACGCTGGGAGGCACGCAGCATGTCCAGGAACGGGTAGGCGCGCTGGCCCAGGTGCAGCGGTTCTTCCTCGTCTTCGTCGTTGCCGGTGTCCGCTTCGACGGCCGAGCTGGCGGGATGGGCCTTGGCATCGGCGACCGCGGCTTCCAGCTTGTGGATCGCGGTTGGAAGCTCTTCCACGGTGATCACCCCTCGTTCCCCGAGGCGCTTGCCGATGATGCCCAGCAGCGTCATCGCCAGATCCTTCATCATGATCAGGTCCTGCGCGGCGTGGGATTTGAAGGTGATCAGCATGATGTGTTTTCCTTTCACGGAGAGGCGGGGGCGTTCCCGCGGGCGGGAAGTCTCGCTGATTTTGGGCCCGGATTGTGGCCCGGGGCCATCCTCGCGCATGATGTCAGCATAGCACCTGATAAAATTCGGCGTTCCCGATTCCAATGCCTGTCACGCGGCGCGGCGCGGCGCTCACTGTTCCTTTGCCGTCACTTGCCGCCTTCCGGGCGACGGCGCCGCCCAAGGCGGTGCCTGAATACCTTGCCCACAGGGCTTCCGACATCCATGCTGCCTGTTCAGACCTCCAATCTTGCCGCCGCGTTCACTGATGCGGTGCGCGCGCTCGCCCCGGCCGATGCCACCCTGCCCGCCGTCACCTTCGAGCGGCCCAAGGTGGCCGCCCACGGCGACCTTGCCTGCAACGTCGCCATGCAGGTCGCGCGCGCGCTCAAGAGCAATCCGCGCGAGCTGGCCCAGCGCATCGTCGATGCCGTGCAGGCCGACACGCGCGCGCAGGGCCTGGTCCAGGCCATGGAGATTGCCGGCCCCGGCTTCATCAACCTGCGCCTGACCCCGGCCGCCAAGGCCGACGTGCTGCGCGCGGTGCTGGCCGAGGGCGACCACTACGGCGCGCGCGAGCGCGGCGTGCACGGCCAGGTGCTGGTGGAGTTCGTCTCGGCCAACCCGACCGGCCCGCTGCACGTCGGCCATGGCCGCCAGGCGGCACTGGGCGACGCGCTGGCCAACCTGCTGTCGTGGCAGGGCTGGCACGTGCACCGCGAGTTCTACTACAACGACGCCGGCGTGCAGATCCAGACCCTGGCGCTGTCGGTGCAGGCGCGCGCGCGCGGCCTCAAGCCCGGCGACGCCAGCTGGCCCGAGGCCGCCTACAACGGCGACTACATCGCCGACATCGCCGCCGACTTCCTGGCCGGCAAGACCGTCAGCGCTTCTGACGGCGAGCCCGTGACCGCGTCGGGCAACGTCGAGGACATCGACTCGATCCGCAAGTTTGCCGTCACCTACCTGCGCAACGAGCAGGACATCGACCTGCAGGCCTTCGGCGTCAAGTTCGACCGCTATTACCTGGAGTCGTCGCTGTACAGCGACGGCCGTGTCGAAGCCGCGGTGCAGTCGCTGGTCGGCAAGGGCAAGACCTACGAGAGCGAGGGCGCGCTGTGGCTGCGCACCACCGACGACGGCGACGACAAGGACCGCGTGATGAAGAAGAGCGACGGCACCTATACGTACTTCGTGCCGGACGTCGCCTACCACACCACCAAGTGGGAGCGCGGCTTCACCAAGGTCATCAACGTGCAGGGCAGCGACCACCACGGCACCATCGCGCGCGTGCGCGCCGGCCTGCAAGGCCTGGACATGGGCATCCCGCAGGGCTATCCCGACTACGTGCTGCACAAGATGGTCACCGTGATGAAGAACGGCGAGGAGGTCAAGATCTCCAAGCGCGCCGGCTCCTATGTCACCGTGCGCGACCTGATCGAATGGTCCAACGGCGGCGACGAGACCATCCGCGGCTGCCTGGATACCGGCGTGGCCGACTGGCCGCAGCACTTCACCCGCGGCCGCGACGCGGTGCGCTTCTTCCTGCTGTCGCGCAAGGCCGATACCGAGTTCGTTTTCGATGTCGACCTGGCGCTCAAGCAGAACGACGAGAACCCGGTGTACTACGTGCAGTACGCCCACGCCCGCATCTGCTCGATCTTCGAGTCGTGGGGCGGCGCGGACTGGGAAGCCCGCCTGGCCGAGCTGGCCGGCGCCGACCTGTCCGCCGTGACCGGACCCGAAGCCAGCGCCCAGGCGCAGGCGCTGGGCCGCCGTCTGGCCGAGTTCCCGGACATGCTGTCGGGCGCCGCCGCCGAGCTGGCGCCGCATGCGGTCGCCTTCTACCTGCGCGACCTGGCCGGCGACTTCCACGCCTTCTACAACGCCGACCGCGTGCTGGTTGACGACGAGGCCGTCAAGCGCGCCCGGCTGGCGCTGCTGGCGGCCACGCGCCAGGTGCTGCGCAATGGCCTGGCGGTGATCGGCGTGTCCGCCCCGCGCCGGATGTAAGCAGGCGTCCGGCGCCCCCCGCGCGGGGGTACGGGGCTGTCCGGCCCCGAGGACGATGCCAGTGCTGCCGTTGGCGGCGCTGGCCCTATAATCCCGGCATCACCGAAGAGGACTTCATGCAACAGCAACGCAAGCGCGAGTCGCGCCATGTCCGCCGCAACCAGCAACGCGGCGGTACGTTCCTGGGCCTGGTGCTCGGGCTGATCGTCGGGCTGGCCATCGCCGTGGTGGTCGCCCTGTACATCACCAAGTCTCCGACCCCGTTCCAGCAGAAGAGTGCCCCGCGCCCGAGCGAGCCGGGCAATGTCACCAGCCAGCTGCCGCCGCCGGCCCAGCGCGCCGACGAGGGCCCGAGCGACCCCAACAAGCCGCTGTGGAGCAAGACCCCGGCCAAGCCGGTGGGCCAGGCGCCCGAGCCGGAACCGAAGCAGAACGGCCAGCATGGCCAGAACGGCCAGCAACCCCCGGTGGCCGTCGCCCGTCCGGCCGAGAAGCCGGTGGAAAAGCCCGTGGAGAAGCCGGCTGACAAGCCTGTCGCCAGCAAGCCGGCCGAGAAGCCGGTGGCCGACCCGATCGCCGAGATCGCCCAGGCCGATGCCAACAAGGTGGGCTACCTGCTGCAGGTGGGCGCGTTCCGCTCGTCGGACGACGCCGACCGCCAGAAGGCCAACCTGGCGATGCAGGGCTTCGAAGCCCGGATCACCGAGCGCGATGTCAACGGCGTCAAGATGTACCGGGTGCGCCTGGGGCCGTTCAACCGCATCGAAGACATGAACAAGGCACGCGACCGGCTGCAGTCGTCCGGCTTCGAGGCCTCGGTGATCCGCTTCACCAAGCAGTAAGCCGGACCGCAGGGTCAGGCGTTATTCCGGTCGTGTCCGGCGGCACTGGCAGTAATCGCCGGTAACCGCCGCAACACGTTGTCACCAGAAGCAGCCGGCGTTTCGCTGAACCGGACGCCGCCGCCGCTGTCATACGCTCATCGTCCAACCGCAAGGCCGCACCAAGATGAAAAAACTCGCCGCACTGTTCGCCATGTTCGCCGCCGTGGGCGGCCTGCTGATGTCCGCCCCGTCCCGGGCGGCGCCCGCCGAGGGCAAGGAATACCAGGTCCTGAAGGCGGCCCAACCGGTCGCCGCGGGCAAGATCGAGGTGACCGAGTTCTTCTGGTACGGCTGCCCGCACTGCTACGATTTCGAGCCGGACCTGGAAGCCTGGGTCAGGAAGCAGGGCGGCAACGTGGTCTTCAAGCGCGTGCCGGTCGCGTTCCGTGACGACCTGCTGCCGCACACCAAGATCTTCTATGCGCTGGAAGCCATCGGCAAGCTCGACGCCATGCACAACAAGGTCTTCAACGCCATCCACGTGGACCGCAAGCGCATGACGGACCCCAACGAGATCGCCGACTTCATGGCCAAGAACGGCGTGGACCGCAAGGCCTTCCTGGATGCCTACAACTCGTTCACGGTGACCACCAACTCGCAGCGCGCCAACAAGATCGCCGACGCCTACAAGATCGACGGCGTGCCGACCGTGGTGGTGCAGGGCAAGTACGTGACCTCGCCGTCGATTGCCGGCAACAAGCAGGGCGCGATCCAGACCATGGATTACCTGGTGGATCAGGTTAAGGCGAAGAAGATGTAATCTGCTGGCGACCTTCGCAAGCCGAGGGTTATCCAACACCAGTAGCAAGCCAAACGGCTGGTATCCTGTACCAGCCGTTTTTTTTCAGACTGCAACCCTGCCTTCATGCGTCCCCTCAAAGTCTTCCTCACCGGCGCCTCCAGCGGCCTGGGCCAGGCTCTCGCGCGCGAATACGCGTCGCAAGGCGCCATCCTCGGGCTGGTGGCGCGCCGCGAGGACGCGCTGCGCGAGTTTGTCGCCACGCTGCCCAACCCGGGCGCGGTGCGCGTCTACGGCGCCGATGTGCGCGATGCCGACGCCATGGCGCGTGCCGCTGGAGACTTCCTCGGCCATTTCGGCTGCCCGGACGTGGTGATCGCCAATGCCGGGGTCTCGGTCGGCACCGTCGCCAGCGAGCGCGAGGACCTCGACGCCTTCCGCCAGGTGATGGATACCAACTGGTTCGGCGTGCTGACCACCTTCCAGCCGTTCATGCATGCGATGCAGGCGCGCGAGCCCGGCCACTTCGGGCGCCGCGGCACGCTGGTGGGCATTGCCAGTGTCGCCGGCGTGCGCGGGCTGCCGGGCGCGGGCGCCTACAGCGCGTCCAAGTCGGCGGTGATCAAGCTGCTGGAAAGCCTGCGGCTGGAGCAGCGCGCGCACGGCATCCGCGTGGTCACGATCGCGCCCGGCTATATCCGCACGCCGATGACCGCGCACAACCCATACCGCATGCCGTTCCTGACCGATGCCGACGTGTTCGCGCGCAAGGCCGTGCGGGTAATCGCGGCAGGACGGCGCTTCCGCGTGATTCCGTGGCCGATGGGCGTGGTGGCGGCGCTGCTGCACGTGATGCCGCGCTGGCTCTACGATGCGCTGGCCGCGGGCGCCCCGCGCAAGCCGCGGCGCGCCGACCCGCCGCAGGAGCCCTGACCATGTGGCGCGACGCCATCGGCCAGCAGCATGCCGCCGCCAGTGGGGTGGTGCGGATCGCGTCGCTGGTGCCGTCGGTGACTGAGTTGCTGTTCGCGCTCGGGATGGCCCGGCAGATGGTGGCACGCACCGGCTTCTGCATCCACCCGGAACCGGCCGTGCGCGCGGTGCCCAAGGTCGGCGGCACCAAGGACGTGAACGTGGCGCGGCTGCGCGAGCTGGCACCCACGCACGTGGTGGTCAATATCGATGAGAACCGGCGCGAGACCGTGGACGAAATCCGCGCATTCGTGCCCAATGTGATCGTCACCCATCCGTGCGCGCCGGAAGACAACCTGGGGCTGTACCAGCTGCTGGGCGGGATCTTCGGCTGCCACGCCGAGGCCGAGGCGCAGTGCACGGCGCTGCAGGTGCAGCTCGATGCCATCCGCGTGCGCGCGTGGCCGGCTCGCCGCGTGCTGTATGCGATCTGGCAGGACCCGTGGATGACGGTGTCGCGCGATACCTATATCAGCCGCATGCTGGCATTGGCCAACTGGCACACCTGGCCCGAGGGCAGTGCCGCATTGCAGGCCTGCGCGGGCGGCGACTGCAGCCGCCCCAACGCGCCTGGCGATCGCTATCCCACCTTCCGCTGGAGCGACGCGCTGGTGCGCGAGCTCGACCTGGTGCTGCTGTCGACCGAGCCCTACCGCTTCACCGAAGACCACGCCGACGCGCTCGAGCGCCAGCTTGGCAAGCCGGTGCTGCTGGTCGACGGCGAGATGCTGTCCTGGTACGGCAGCCGCGCCATCGACGGGGTGCGCTACCTGGCGGCACTGGCGGCCGCCAACTAGGCCAGTCAGGCCGCGCGGAAGCGGATCACGCCGTCGTCGCCGGTTTCCCGCACCAGTTCGCCGCGGTGCCACAGGCAGTGCAGGTGGGCCAGCGACTCGCCCATGGCGAAGGTCATCTGGTGGATGTCGAACTGGCGCTTGAAGATCACGCTGACGATGTCGTGCGCGCTGCAGGCCTTCTCGCCGCAGGCTTCGAGCGTTTCGGCGAGGCGGTCGGCATGGTGCTCGCGCAGCTGCATGATGCGGGTATGCAGGTTGCGGAAGGGGCGGCCATGCGAGGGCAGGATCAGCACGTCCTGCGGCAGCGGTTCGTACTTGCCGAGCGAATCCAGGTAGAGCTGCAGCGAATTGCCTTCGGGCTCCATGTCGAACACGCTGACATTGGTCGAGATGCGCGGCAGCACCATGTCGCCGGAGATCAGCACATTGGTGGCGGCGTTGTACAGTGCCACATGCTCGGGCGAATGGCCGAAGCCGGTGATCACGTGCCAGGCCGAGGTCGCCGCATCGGTGCCGATCCGCACCGTGTCGCCCTCCATCATGCGGCGGTACTGCGCCGGCAGCTCCGGCACCAGCGACGGGTAGTAGGTCTTGCGCGCGCGCAGCTTTTCCTGGCTGTCGGCATCGGTCAGGCCGTGCAGCGCGAAGTGCGCGGCGGCGGCGTCGCCGCCCGCGCTGGAGCCGGCACCGGTGCCGCTGCCCATCACGCGCGCGCTCATGTAGTCGCCCAGGCTCATCCACAGCCGCACGCCGAAGCGTTTGCACAGCCAGTGCGCCAGGCCGACGTGGTCGGGGTGGCTGTGCGTCACCAGCACGCGCACCACCGGCAGTCCTTCCAGCTCATTGGCGAAGATGGTTTCCCAGTGGCCCTTGATGATGTCGTTGGTGATGCCGCAGTCGATGATGGTCCAGCCGTCGCGGCCGTCCAGGCGGTCGCGCAGCAGCCACAGGTTGATATGGTCGAGCGCGAACGGCAGCGGCATGCGCAGCCAGTAGACGCCGGGGGCGACTTCCTGCTTGGAGCCGGGCTCGGGCATGGTGTCGCCGAACGGGTATTGGAGCTGGTGTTCGAGTGCGTTCATGAGGAGTCTCGTGGTCGAAGCCTGGCGCGGGGGCGCGGGCTTTCTCGTTCTGCCGGCACGCCAAGCATTGAGCAGGGCGTGCAAGCACCGGTTGCCAGCCGATCTGGTTGACGCTAACGTAAACGTCAATCATACGGGTTCGTTTCCATCTTAAGCGAAAACTTGACTTCACAACGAACGACCGTTCACTTTCTTTGGGCAGGCTATGTCAGCGACGCCAGCGGCGGCTTCCGCCACCTACACCATCACCGACCTTGCGCGTGAATTCGACATCACGCCCCGGGCCATCCGTTTCTACGAGGACCAGGGTCTGCTGTCGCCGGAGCGCGAAGGGCCGGGCGGGCGCAAGCGGGTCTACAACGGCCGTGAACGGACCCGGCTGAAGCTGACACTGCGCGGCAAGAGGTTGGGGCTTACTCTCAATGAGATCCGCGAGATCCTTGACCTCTACGAGTCACCACGCGACACAGCCCCGCAGCTGGAGCGCTTCCTGCACTCGCTCGCGGCGCACCGGCGCACGCTTGAGCGGCAGATGGAAGACCTGCAGGCGCAACTGGCCGAGATCGACCAGCATGAGCGCCAGTGCAGGGCTTTGCTGGCCGCGCAGACCGGCAAGCAGCAACCGGCCACGGAAGACGGCGATGCGCCGGCCCGGACCTCGGTCGCCTGAAGCGGCACTTCCACCGGCATCCGTGCCGGATGGGATTGACGTTTACGTAAACGTCAATAGAATACCCCGACAGCGCGCGCAGCCTGTTGCTGCCGGCGACCCAACGTTCTCACACCGGAACTCCGCCATGACGTCATCCAACGCCAGTGCCGTACCCGCTGAACCAGGATCGCTGTCCGCCGCGCGCGCCGACGCTATCGCCACCAGCTTTTCCCGCCAGGGGCTGATGACCACCTTTGGCGCGACCCTGCGGCGGGTGGACCGCGGCGAGGTCGAGCTGGCCATGCCGTGGTCCGACGGCGTGACCCAGCAGCACGGCTTCTTCCACGGCGGCGTGGTGGGTGCGCTGGCAGACAGCGCCTGCGGCTACGCCGCGCTGACGATGGTGGGCGAAGATGAGGCGGGCCTGACCGCCGAGTACAAGATCAACCTGCTGTCTCCCGCCCAGGGCGAACGCCTGGTGGCGGTGGGGCGGGTCCTCAAGCCCGGGCGCACGCTGATCGTGGCACAGGGCGATGTCTATGTCGAGCAGGACAGCCGCCGCAAGCAGGTGGCCACCATGCTGATGACGCTGTGCGTGGTCAAGACACTGGGCCACGTCTGAACTGACGGCTCCGGCCATCCATCCGGAACCCGACACACATACCGATTCCAAACAGGAGACCATCATGACCGAACTGCCAGGCCTGAAATTCGATCTGGGCGAAGACATCGAGATGCTGCGCAACTCCGTGCGCGACTGGGCCCAGGCCGAGCTGGCCCCGCGCGCCGGCGAGATCGACCGCACCGACCAGTTCCCGATGGACGCCTGGAAGAAGATGGGCGACCTGGGCGTGCTGGGCATCACCGTGGCCGAGGAATACGGCGGCGCCAACATGGGCTACCTGGCGCACATGATTGCGATGGAAGAAATCAGCCGCGCCTCGGCGTCGGTCGGCCTGTCGTACGGCGCGCATTCCAACCTGTGCGTGAACCAGATCCACCGCAACGGCACGCCGGCGCAGAAGGCGAAGTACCTGCCCAAGCTGGTCTCGGGCGAATGGATCGGCGCGCTGGCCATGAGCGAGCCCAATGCCGGCTCCGACGTGGTCAGCATGAAGCTGCGCGCCGAGTTCAAGGGCGACCGCTACGTGCTCAACGGCACCAAGATGTGGATCACCAACGGCCCGGACTGCGACGTGCTGGTGGTCTATGCCAAGACCGAGCCTGAGCTGGGCGCGCGCGGCATGACCGCCTTTATCGTCGAAAAGGGCATGAAGGGCTTCTCGGTGGCGCAGAAGCTGGACAAGCTGGGCATGCGCGGCTCGCACACCGGCGAACTGGTGTTCCAGGACGTGGAAGTGCCGGTCGAGAACATCCTTGGCGCCGAGAACGGCGGCGCCAAGGTGCTGATGAGCGGGCTGGACTACGAGCGCGCGGTGCTGTCCGGCGGCCCGGTCGGGATCATGCAGGCGTGCATGGACGTGGTCACGCCGTATATCCACGACCGCAAGCAGTTCGGCCAGAGCATCGGCGAATTCCAGCTGATCCAGGGCAAGGTGGCCGATATGTACACCACGCTGCAGGCCGCGCGCAGCTACCTGTACACGGTCGGCAAGAACCTGGACGCGCTGGGCAGCGGGCACGTGCGCCAGGTGCGCAAGGACTGCGCCGCGGTGATCCTGTACACCGCCGAGAAGGCCACCTGGATGGCGGGCGAGACCGTGCAGATCCTGGGCGGCAACGGCTATATCAATGAATACCCGGCCGGCCGCCTGTGGCGCGACGCCAAGCTGTACGAGATCGGCGCCGGCACCTCGGAAATCCGCCGCATGCTGATCGGCCGCGAGCTGTTCGCCGAAACCATGTAAAGCGCAAGGGGGGCGCCGAAATCACCCGGAGCCCCCGCCCGAACCCCATTACAATCTCAGTACCCGTCGCAAGACCGCTCGCCGCACATTTCTCCCGGCCCCCGTCGACCCATGTCCCACTTCCCCAAACTGCTCTCCTCGCAGATTGCCTTCGATGTGGCGAGAACGATGCTCGACGGGTTCGACAAGCATTACCGCCTGTTCCGCGAGGTCAGCCACCAGGCCAAGCTCAAGTTCGAGGCCGGCGACTGGCACGGGCTGCAGCAGATCCAGCGCGACCGCATTGCGTTCTACAACGAGCGCGTGCGCGAATCGAGCGTGATCCTGGAAGACGAGTACGACGCCGAGAACATCGAGGACGAGATCTGGCAGCAGATCAAGCTGCACTACATCGGCCTGCTGACCAACCACCACCAGCCCGAGCTGGCCGAGACCTTCTTCAACTCGGTCTGCACGCGCATCCTGCACCGCTCGTACTTCAACAACGATTTCATCTTCGTGCGCCCGGCGATCTCGACCGAGTACATCGAGAACGAGGAATCGCCCACGCGCCCCACCTTCCGCGCCTACTACCCGGGCAGCCGCGAGGGCATGGCCGCGTGCTTCGAGCGCATCGTGCACAACTTCCAGCTGGAGAGCCCGTTCGAGGACCTGCAGCGCGACATCGGCTACGTGGTGCGCGCGGTCAGCGAGCATTTCGGCGACCTGCGCATCGCGCCGAATTTCCAGGTCCATACGCTGTCGTCGCTGTTCTTCCGCAACAAGTCGGCCTTTATCATCGGCCGCATCCTGAACGGCGACCGCACTTTCCCGCTGGCGATCCCGATCGTGCACGGCCCCTCGGGCAAGCTGACGCTGGACACCGTGCTGCTGAAGAAGGAACAGTTGCTGATCCTGTTCTCGTTCACGCACTCCTATTTCATGGTCGACATGGAGATCCCGTCGGCCTACGTGACCTTCCTGCGCGACATCATGCCGCGCAAGCCGCGCGCCGAGATCTATACCTCGCTGGGCCTGCAGAAGCAGGGCAAGAACCTGTTCTACCGCGACTTCCTGCACCACCTGCAGCATTCTTCGGACAAGTTCATCGTCGCGCCCGGCATCCGCGGGCTGGTGATGCTGGTGTTCACGCTGCCGTCATACCCGTACGTGTTCAAGGTCATCAAGGACTTTTTCCCGGCGCCCAAGGAAACCACGCGCGAGCTGGTCAAGTCCAAGTACCAGCTGGTCAAGCAGCACGACCGCGTCGGCCGCATGGCCGATACGCTGGAGTACTCCGACGTAGCCTTCCCGCTCTCGCGCTTCGACGAGGCGCTGGTGCGCGAGTTCGAGCAGCACGCGCCGTCGATGATCGAGTACCAGCGCGGCAAGGATGGCGGCGAAGAGATCGTGGTGCGCCACGTCTATATCGAGCGCCGCATGACGCCGCTGAACATCTACCTGACGGAGGGCACTGACGAGCAGGTCGAGCACGGCGTGATTGAATACGGCAACGCCGTCAAGGAGCTGATCGCTGCGAACATCTTCCCGGGAGACATGCTGTACAAGAACTTCGGCGTCACGCGCCACGGGCGCGTGGTGTTCTACGACTACGACGAGATCGAGTACCTGACCGACTGCAACATCCGCGACGTGCCGCAGCCGCGCAACGAGGAAGAGGAGATGTCGGGCGAGGTCTGGTACACGGTGCGTCCGCACGACATCTTTCCCGAGACCTTCCGCACCTTCCTGCTGGGCGACACGCGCGTGCGCGCGGCGTTCCTGCGCCACCATGCGGACTTTTTCGACCCTGCCATGTGGCAGAGCCACAAGGACCGGCTGCTGGCCGGACATGTTCATGACTTCTTTGCCTATCACAGTTCAGAGCGATTCATTCACCGCTACAGCGAAGCTGGCAGCGCGCAGGGTACCGCTGCCGTTCCCGATCCTGGTCCTGCAAGGAGGGTCGCATGACTGACGCCATCGCCCAGCTGTTCCGCAACAACCGCGAGTGGGTCGACCGCGTCAACGCCGAAGACCCCACCTTCTTCATGCGCCTGGCCAACCAGCAGGCGCCCGAGTACCTGTGGATCGGCTGCTCCGATTCGCGCGTGCCGGCCAACCAGATTCTGGGCCTGGCCCCGGGCGAGGTGTTCGTCCACCGCAATATCGCCAACGTGATCGCGCACAGCGACCTGAACGCGCTGGCGGTGATCCAGTTCGCGGTAGAGGTGCTCAAGGTGCGCCATATCACCGTGGTGGGCCACTACGGCTGCGGCGGTGTCAAGGTCGCGCTCAAGCGCGAGCGCATCGGCCTGGCCGACAACTGGCTGCGCCATGTGCGCGACGTGGCCGACAAGCACGAGGCCTATCTCGGCACGCTGCTGCGCGAAGACGACGCCCATACCCGGCTGTGCGAGCTCAATGTGATCGAGCAGGTCAACAACGTCTGCCAGACCACCGTGCTCCAGGACGCCTGGAGCCGCGGCCAGGCGGTGACCGTGCATGGCTGGGTCTACGGCGTGTCCGACGGCCTGCTGCGCGACCTGGGCATGGCCGCCAGCAGCAACGACGAACTGCGCGAGCAACTGGCCGCGGCCTACCGCCAGTACGGCGATCCGCCGCAGGCGTCGATCCGCTGACCGGACGCACACACCGCTTCTTCATCCACCGATCCAGGAGACCCGACATGGAAGAGATCGTCATCGTTTCAGCCGCCCGCACGCCGATGGCTGCGTTCCAGGGCGAATTCGCCAGCGTCACCGCGCCGCAGCTGGGCGCCGTGGCCATCCGCGCCGCCGTAGAGCGCGCCGGCCTGAAGCCAGAGCAGGTGGAAGAGGTGGTGTTCGGCTGCGTGCTGCCGGCCGGCCAGGGCCAGGCCCCGGCGCGCCAGGCCGCGCTGGGCGCGGGCCTGCCGCTGGGCGTGGGCTGCACCACCGTCAACAAGATGTGCGGCTCGGGCATGCGCGCGGCCATGACCGTCTACGACGGGCTGATCGCGGGCTCGTTCGATATCGCCATTGCCGGCGGCATGGAGAGCATGACCAATGCGCCGTACCTGGTGCCGAAGGGCCGCGGCGGCTACCGCATCGGCCACGGCATGATCTACGACCACATGATGCTGGACGGCCTGGAAGACGCGTATGACAAGGGCCGCGCCATGGGCACCTTCGGTGAGGACTGCGCCGCCAAGTACGGCTTTACGCGCGAGCAGCAGGACGAATTCGCGATGGAAAGCGTGCGCCGCGCCCAGCAGGCCACCGAGAACGGCGACTTCCGCTGGGAGATCGCGCCGGTGACGGTGTCCGGCAGGGGCGGCGACACCGTGATCGACACCGACGAAGGCCCGCGCCGCATCAAGCTGGACAAGATCCCCTCGCTCAAGCCCGCGTTTGCCAAGGACGGCACCATCACGGCGGCCTCGTCGTCGTCCATCAACGACGGCGCCTCGGCGCTGGTGATGATGCGCGCCTCCACCGCGAAGAAGCTGGGCCTGCAGCCGATCGCGCGCATGCTCGGCCACACCACCCACGCGCAGGCGCCGGGCTGGTTCACCACCGCGCCGGTGGAAGCGATTTCCAAGCTGTACCGCAAGCTGGACTGGACCACCGACAGCGTCGACCTGTTCGAGATCAACGAGGCCTTCGCCGTGGTGCCGATGGCGGCCATGCACGACCTCAAGATCCCGCGTGACAAGGTCAATATCCATGGTGGCGCCTGCGCACTGGGCCACCCGATCGGCGCTTCGGGCGCACGCATCATGACCACGCTGATCGGCGCGCTGCGCAAGACCGGGGGCAAGCGTGGGGTGGCGAGCCTGTGCATTGGTGGTGGCGAGGCGACTGCGGTGGGGATCGAGATCCTGTAACGCGTTCCTTCCCGCTTGTTTTCTCCCCTCTCCCGCTTGCGGGAGAGGGAGCAAGACAGAGGCAGTTTGCTGAACCCGTGGCCGGGCGAGCCGTTTCGCGCTCCGGCCAGCCCGACAAAGGAGCACAGCCTTGCCAACCGTCCTGATCCTCGGTGCCTCGCGCGGCATCGGCCTTGAATTCGTGCGCCAGTACCGTGCCGACGGCTGGCGCGTCATTGCGGCGGCGCGTACGCCTGAAGGCGTCGGCGCATTGCAGGCGCTGGGCGCCGAAGCCCATCAGGTCGACCTGTCCGATGCCGGCGCGGTCGCGGGCCTGGGCTGGAAGCTCGACGGCGAAGCCCTCGACGTGGCGATCTACAACGCCGGCGTGCTGGGACCCCGCACCGAAGGCGCGCAACCGGTCACGCCGCAGGAATTCGACCGGGTGATGCATGTCAACGTGCTGGGCCCGATGATGGCGCTGCCGCTGCTGCTGCCCTACGTCGAAGCGGGCCAGTCCGGCCACGGCGGCGTGCTGGCGGTGCTGTCCTCGCGCATGGGCAGCATCACCGCGATGGAGCACAGCACCAGCTGGCTGTACCGCGTCAGCAAGGCCGGCGCCAATGCGGCGCTGCGCGCGGTCTCGCTCGATGCGCGCCACGCCACCTGCGTCGCGCTGCACCCGGGCTGGGTCAAGACCGACATGGGCGGCCAGGAAGCCGACCTGACCGTGCAGCAGAGCGTCAAGGGCATGCGCCAGTTGCTCGCCGGCGTCAAGCGGCGCGACAACGGCACCTTCCACAATTACGACGGCACGCCCATCCCCTGGTAAGCGCGCACGCACACTGAGCATCGAACCGACATGCTGCTGACCCCCGAACAGGAAATGATCCGCGACGCCGTGCGCCAGTTCGCGCAGGAAGTGATCGCGCCGCAGGCCGCGCAGTGGGACCGCGACAAGACCTTCCCCAAGGACGTGCACCGCGAACTGGCGGCGCTGGGCGCCTACGGCGTGGCGGTGCCGGAGGCATACGGCGGCGCCGGACTGGACTACCTGTCGCTGGCGCTGATCCTGGAAGAGATCGCGGCCGGCGATGGCGGCACCTCCACCGTCATCAGCGTCAACAACTGCCCGGTGTGCAGCATGCTGATGTCGTTCGCCAGCGAGGCGCAGAAGCAGCAGTGGCTGGTGCCGCTGGCGCGCGGCGAGATGCTGGGCGCGTTCTGCCTGACCGAGCCGCACGTGGGCTCGGATGCGTCGGCGCTGCGTACCACTGCGGTACGCGATGGCGACCACTACGTGCTCAACGGCGTCAAGCAGTTCATCACCAGCGGCCAGAACGCCGACGTGGCGATCGTGCTGGCCGTGACCGACAAGGCCGCAGGCAAGCGCGGCATCAGCGCCTTTATCGTGCCGACTTCGACCCCGGGCTACGTGGTGGCGCGGCTGGAGGACAAGCTCGGCCAGCATTCGTCGGACACCGCGCAGATCCTGTTCGAGGACTGCCGCGTGCCGGCGGCCAACCTGCTCGGCGACGAGGGCGGCGGCTACAAGATGGCGCTGTCGGGACTGGAAGGCGGGCGCATCGGCATCGCCTCGCAGAGCATCGGCATGGCGCGCGCCGCGTTCGAGGCGGCGCTGGCCTATGCCAAGGAGCGCGAGAGCTTCGGCCAGCCGCTGTTCCAGCACCAGGCGGTGCAGTTCCGCCTGGCCGAGATGGCCACCCGCATCGACGTGGCGCGCCAGATGGTGTGGCACGCCGCCGCGCTGCGCGACGCCGGCCGCCCGTGCCTGAAGGAAGCGGCCATGGCCAAGCTCTTTGCCAGCGAGATGGCCGAGCGGGTGTGCTCGGATGCGATCCAGGTGTTCGGCGGCTACGGCTACGTCAGCGACTTCCCGGTGGAGCGCATCTACCGCGACGTGCGCGTGTGCCAGATCTACGAGGGCACCAGCGATATCCAGAAGATCCTGATCGCGCGCGCGCTGGCCTAGCGATGCGCGTACGATGGGGTGTGTGCCGCGAAGGCGGCGCGCTTCCCTGATCCCCGTACCGGCAACCACAACAAGAAGGGCCCCGACATGACCGCAGCGATCGACTTCTACTTTGATTTCTCTTCGCCCTACGGCTACTTTGCCAGTACCCGCATCGACGACCTGGCGCAGAAGTACGGGCGCATCGTCGCCTGGCATCCCATCCTGCTGGGCGTGGTGTTCAAGACCACCGGCGCCTCGCCGCTGCCGCAGCTGCCGCTCAAGGGCGATTATTCGTGGCGCGATTTCGAGCGCACCGCGCGCTTCCACGGCATCGAGTACAAGCGCCCCACGCATTTCCCGCTGCCCACCACGCACGCCGCGCGTGCCATGCTGTGGCTGCAGAACCACCACGGCGATGACATCGCCGCGGCCTTTGCCAAGTCGGTGTACCGCGCGCTGTTCGTCGACGACATCAATATCGCCGAGCCGGCCGAGATCATGAAGCTGGCCGAGCCGCTGGGCGTGGACGTGCAGGCGCTGGATGCCGGCGCCACCAGCTACCAGATCAAGGACCAGCTCAAGGCCGAGATCGACGTGGCGATGGCCAAGGGCGTGTTCGGCTCGCCCTTCGTCATCATCGATGGCGAGCCGTTCTGGGGCTTCGACCGCTTCGACCAGGTCGAGGCCCACCTGAAGAGCCGCCGCCAGACTGAACTCCGGGCTGTGCCGAGCCTGGACACCAAGGAAAAGAAACCCGCATGACTGCAGCAACCCGTGGCCATTCCGGCCGATTCGATTGCGTGATCTTCGACTGCGACGGCGTGCTCGTCGACAGCGAGCCCATCGTCAACCGCGTGCTCAACCAGATGCTGAACGAGCTTGGCATCGAGATCTCGCTGGAAGACTCCACGCGCCTGTTTCTCGGCCGCGCCGTGCGCGAAGAGCTGGAGATGATCGAGCGCATGCGCGGCGCGCCGCTGCCCGAGAACTGGCTGTCGACCTGGCTGGCGCGCCGCAACGCGGTGCTGGAAGCCGAAGTCGCTGCGGTCGCCCATGTGCGCGAGGCGATTGGCAAGATCGCCGCCACCGGCATGCCGGTGTGCGTGGCGTCGGGTGCGGACCGCGTCAAGGTCAAGCTGCAACTGACCAGGACCGGCCTGGTCGAGCTGTTCCAGCAGGATGAGCGCGAGCATATCTTCTCCGCCACCGAAGTGGCACGCAGCAAGCCCGCGCCCGATGTGTACCTGCTGGCCGCGCGCACCATGAGCGTTGAGCCGGCGCGCTGCGCCGTGGTGGAAGACAGCCCGACCGGCGTGACCGCGGGCGTTGCCGCCGGCATGACGGTGTTCGGCTACGCCGAGCGCAACGATGCCGCGCTGCTGCGCGAGGCCGGCGCGGGCACCATCTTCACCGATATGCGCGACCTGCCGGAGCTGGTGGGATGACCGCGAAAGCGGCAGGCCGCCTGCCCAAGGCCGGACCGGTGCCGTGCCCGTGCGGCAGCGCGGACTATGCCGCCTGCTGCGGCCGCTTCCATCGTGGCGAGGCACTGCCGCCCAATGCCGAGGCACTGATGCGCTCCCGCTACAGCGCCTATGTGCTGAACGACATGGAATGGTTGCGGCAGACCTGGCATGCATCGACCTGCCCGGCCGACCTGTTGCCGGATACCGCCACGCGCTGGCTCGGGCTCACGGTGAAGGCGCATGCGCAGCAGGACGATGCGCATGCCGAAGTGGAGTTCGTGGCGCGCTACAAGGTAGGCGGGCGCGCCATGCGGCTGCACGAACGCAGCCGCTTTGTACGCGAGCCGCGCGCGCCTGGCGAGGCACCGCGCTGGCTCTATGTGGATGGCGACATGATCGGGGAGACATCATGAGCATCGAGAAGCGGAATGAGCCGGAGTACCTGCTGTATTGCTTTGCCCAGTCCGGCAATGCCTACAAGGTGGCGCTGCTGCTGGAGACCGTCGGCGTGCAGCGCGGCCAGCAGCTGTGGCAGCCGCGCTTCGTCGATTTCTTCAACGGCGAGACCCGCACGCCCGAATACCGCGCCATCAACGTGATGGGCGAGGTGCCGGTGCTGGAGTGCGGCGGCCAGCGCCTGTCGCAGTCCGGTGCCATCCTGGAAACGCTGGCCACGCGCCTCGATGCCTACGGCCCGCGCGACGAGGCCGAGCGCGCCGAGGTGCTGCGCTGGCTGCTGTTCGACAACCACAAGTTCACCTCCTACACCGCCACCTATCGCTTCATGCGCACCTTTGCCAGGTCGCCGGACCCGGCCGTGCTGAAGTTCTTCCGCGCGCGCTGCGAAGGCGCGTGGAACGTGCTCAACGCGCAACTGGCCGGGCGAGCGTTCCTGCTGGGCGAGCGCGCCACCATCGCGGACTTCTCGCTGTCGGGCTACGTCTTCTTCGACGACGAGATCGGCGTGCACTGGCGCAAGGAGTATCCGCATATCCACGCCTGGGCCGAGCGCATCCGTGCGCTGCCGGGCTGGAAGCACCCCTACGACCTGATGCCGGGGCACCCACTGCCCAGGCACGCAGGCTGAGCCCGGCCGCTGGCAGGACGGCGAAAACCAATATCAAGCAGGAAGAGACACAGATGCCCACCCTGGAAACCAAACTCAACGCCCGCTCCGAATCCTTCCAGGCCAACGCCGAGTCGATGCAGGCCCTGGTGGCCGACCTCAAGGCCAGGATCGCGAAGCTGGCCGAAGGCGGCGGCGACGACGCGCGCAACAAGCACCTGTCGCGCGGCAAGCTGCTGCCGCGCGACCGCGTACAGCAACTGCTGGATCCGGGCACCCCGTTCCTGGAGCTGTCGCAGCTGGCCGCGTACGACATGTACGACAATGCCGCACCGGGCGCGGGCATCATCACCGGCATCGGCCGCGTGGCCGGGCAGGAGTGCGTGATCGTCTGCAATGACGCCACCGTCAAGGGCGG
>NZ_JBYTAG010000076.1:0-33216 GCF_058787995.1 Cupriavidus sp. FW305-27 | reverse complement strand
GGCCAGCGTCAGTGCGCCAGCGCGGGAATGCTCTGGAACACCTCGCGCATGTAGTCGACCATGGAATTGATCATCCACGGCCCCGCCAGCACCATGGTGGCGAACAGCGCGATCAGCTTGGGGATGAAGCTCAGCGTCATCTCGTTGATCTGCGTCGCGGCCTGGAACAGGCTCACCACCAGGCCGGCGGCCAGCGCCACCAGCAGCAGCGGGGCGGCCAGCAGCAGGGTCATCTTCATCGCCTGGGTGGCGATGGTCATTACGGTCTCGGGTGTCATGGCTCGGACTCTGCGGTGGGTGGCGGGCGTTGGGGCCGTGTCAGTTCATGAAGCTCTGCGCCAGCGAACCGAGCAGCAGCTGCCAGCCGTCGACCAGCACGAACAGCATCAGCTTGAACGGCAGCGAGATGGTGGCCGGCGGCACCATCATCATCCCCATCGCCATCAGCACGCTGGCGACGACCAGGTCGATGATCAGGAACGGGATGAAGATGGTGAAGCCGATCTGGAACGCGGTCTTCAACTCGCTGGTGACGAAGGCCGGCACCAGGATGCTGAGCGGCACTTCCTCGGGGCCCTGCATCTCAGGCGCCTTGGCCATCTGCGCGAACATGGCCAGGTCTTTCTCGCGGGTCTGGCGCAGCATGAAGGCCTTGAGCGGCTCCGCGGCCTTGGCCGCGGCGGCTTCCAGGCTGATCTTGTTTTCCGACAGCGGCTTGTAGGCGTCGTTGTAGACACGGTCGAACACCGGTGCCATCACGAAGAAGGTCAGGAACAGCGACAGGCCCACCAGCACCTGGTTGGGCGGCGAGGTGGCGGTGCCCAGTGCGCTGCGCAGCAGGCCCAGCACGATGATGATGCGGGTGAAGCCGGTCATCAGCAGCATCGCCGCAGGCAGGAACGACAGCGAGGTCAGCAGCACCAGCGTCTGTACCGGCAGCGACCAGATCTGGCCGCCGCCCGGGGCGGGCTTGCTGATGACGCCGGGCAGTGCCTGGGCCCAGGCCGGCGCGGGCGCCAGCGCGGCAATGGCCAGCATCAGCGCGAGCAGGGACAGCAGCGGGCCCGGCAGCGGGCGCCGCAGCGCGGCACGCGGGGAATTCATGACTTGAAGTGATTTTGCATCGAACGCAGCAGCTTTTCGGCAAAGGTGCCGCCACCCGGCTGTTGCGAAGGGCCTGCACCGCCGGTGGCGGCGAGGGGATTGGCTGCGGTGGTGCCCGCAGGCAGGGTATGCAGTGGCCGGATTTCGCCGGGGCTCACGCCCAGCACCAGCCAGGTATCGCCCACTTCCACCAGCACCAGGCGCTGGCGTGCGCCGAGCATGGTGCTGCCGACCACCTTCATCGCGCCGCCGGTGGCCTGACGGACCAGGCCGGCACGCCGGGCCACCCAGGCCATGCCCAGGATCAGCGCGACGATGGCGAACAGCCCCAGCCCGGCCTGCGCCAGGCTGGCCGCGCCGCTGATGGCGGGCGCGTGCGTGCCGTCGGCGGCCATGGCGGCCCCCGGCAGCGCCGCAAGCACGGCCAGGCTGGCGCGCGTGTGCATGATCATTTGTTCAGCTTCCGGATGCGTTCGGACGGCGTGATGATGTCCGTCAGGCGGATGCCGAACTTGTCGTTCACCACCACTACCTCGCCCTGCGCGATCAGGTAGCCGTTGACCAGCACGTCCATCGGTTCGCCGGCCAGGCCGTCCAGCTCCACCACCGAGCCCTGCGCCAGCTGCAGCAGGTTCTTGATGGGTACCTTGGTGCGGCCCAGTTCCACGGTCAGCTGCACCGGGATATCGAGAATCATCTCGATATCGTTGCGGAAGCCGCTCGGCGCTTCCTTCGCCAGCGGCTGGAACACGGTGGCGGCGGCCGGAGTGGCCGCGGGTTGGGCCGCCGGTGCGGCAGCTGCGGGGATCCCGGCGGATGTGGCGCTGGTCTGCTCGGCCAGCGCGCTGGCCCAGTCGTCCATCGGATCGACGGGCTTGTCCTCGATGCCGTCACTCATAATCGCTGTCCTCGGTGTCCAGGTGGGAATCGCCGTCCTGGTGATTGATCATTCGTTCTACCCGCAGCGCGTACTGGCCGTTCATCGTGCCGAAGCCGCATTGCATGACGGGCACGCCGTCCACCTTGCCGAACACCTTCTCCGGCAGCTCGATCGGCAGCACGTCGCCGGCGCGCATCGCCAGCACTTCGGCCACGGTGCTCTGCAGGTGCGCGAACTCGGCCACCAGCTCCACCTCGGCCGCGCGCAGCTGCGTGGACAGTTGCGTGACCCAGCCCTTGTCGACTTCCTTCTCGTCCTGCAGCGGATTCATCAGCAGGTCCTTGAGCGGCTCGATCATCGCGTACGGCAGGCACACGTGGAGCTGCCCGCCGACGGCGCCCAGTTCGATATGGAAGGCGGTGGTCACCACGGCCTCGTTGTGGGTGGCGACGTTGGCAAACTTGGGGTGCATCTCCGAGCGGATGTACTCGGTCTCGATCGGGTGCACGGTGCGCCAGGCGTTGCCGTAGCTGGCCAGCGTCAGCTCCAGCATGCGCTGGATGATGCGCTGCTCGGTCTGGGTGAAGTCGCGGCCTTCCACGCGGGTGTGGAAGCGGCCGTCGCCGCCGAACAGGTTGTCCACCACCAGAAACACCAGGTTCGGGTCGTAGACGAACAGCGCCGTGCCGCGCAGCGGCTTCAGGTGGACCAGGTTCAGGTTGGTCGGCATCGGCAGGTTGCGCGCGAAGTCGCCGAATTTCTCGATCCTGATGCTGCCCACGGTGATGTCCGCGCCGCGGCGGATGAAATTGAACAGCGCCGTGCGCATCGAGCGCGCAAAGCGCTCGTTGATGATTTCCAGCGTGTGCAGGCGGCCGCGGATGATGCGCTCCTGCGTGGCCAGGTTGTAGGGGCGCACACCGCCCTCGTCGAGCGCAGGCTCGCTGGCCTTGGGCGTATCGGCTTCGCCGGATACGCCCTTGAGCAGCTCGTCGACCTCGTCTTGCGAGAGGAACTTGTCGTAGGCCATCTAGTGTCCTGCCCCTTGTGCGGCGTTATGGATGAATCCGGTGCGGCCCTGGATTGCGCTTACTGCACCACGAAAGAGGTGAAGAGCACGTCCAGCACCCGCTGCGCCGGCAGGCCGCTGGCAAACGGCTTGCTGATGGTGTCGCGGATGTCGTCGGCCAGCTTGCGCTTGCCTTCGACGGTGGCCAGGTCGGCCGGCTGCCTGGCCGACAGCAGCAGCAGGATGCGGCTGCGTGCCTCGGGCAGGTACTGGGCCAGGCGAGCCTGGGTCTCGGCATCGGCCACCTTCAGTGACAGGCCGGTGTGCAGGAAGCGGTCGCCGTCGTCGCTGCGCAGGTTGACGGTGAACGCGTCCAGCGGCACGAAGATCGGCGGCGGCACGACCGGGGCGGCAGGCGCGGCGGGCGCCGCCGGCTGGCGGTTGCTCAGCACGCTGCCCAGCACGAAGCCTCCGGCGCCCAGTGCCACCACCAGCACGCCGGCGCCGATCAGCAGCAGCCGGCCGCGCTTGCCTGTGTTGCCAGTCCGGGGAGGGGAAGCCGTGTTCGCCATGAGAAGCCTGTATCGGAATGCCTGCCATTCTTCCGGAATCGCAGGCCAGCAAAGGGCCGAAAAAAAGGGGGAAACCCTTTCAGCTTGGCCATTTGAGCGGAAAGGGAGCAGGCACGGCTACGCGAGCGGGCGCCGTTTGTTGCGCGCCTGCAGGCTGGTTAACGCTTGATGTCGTGTGAACTTGAGTGCCGGTGCAAGCTGCCGCGATTCCTGGCCGGGCCGCCGGGCAGGGCGCGGTAGCGCCGCCATGCATTCCCTACTACGCCAGTCGGGTAGGGATTCATGTGGGTTTGCACGTCCTCCAATCTCCAATACGTTGATTTGCATGATGTTTTTTGTTTTAACTCTTATATAAGATATAAGACATTTGACCAGGGAGCGGCTTCAGACTACAATCGCGACGTAACGAGATTTTCTAAACCTAATTACTCAGCAGGTTCCCATGCTTGAAAACTATCGCGCACATGTGGCCGAGCGCGCCGCGCTTGGCATCCCCCCTCTGCCCCTGACCGCCAAGCAGACGGCCGAGCTGGTCGAACTGCTGAAGAACCCGCCCGCCGGTGAAGAGCAGGCCCTGGTGGAGCTGATCACCTACCGCGTGCCGGCCGGCGTGGATGACGCCGCCAAGGTCAAGGCCTCGTACCTGGCCGCCGTGGCGCTGGGCAAGGAAAAGTGCGCGCTGATCTCGCGCGCCAAGGCGACCGAGCTGCTGGGCACCATGCTGGGCGGCTACAACATCTCGCCGCTGATCGAGCTGCTGGACGATGCCGAAGTGGGCACCGTCGCCGCCGAGGCGCTGAAGAAGACCCTGCTGATGTTCGACGCCTTCCACGACGTGAAGGAAAAGGCCGACCAGGGCAATGCCAACGCCAAGGCCGTGCTGCAAAGCTGGGCCGACGCCGAGTGGTTCACCAGCCGTCCGGAAGTGCCGCAAAGCCTGACCATCACCGTGTTCAAGGTGCCGGGCGAAACCAACACCGACGACCTGTCGCCAGCCCCGGACGCCACCACCCGCCCGGACATCCCGATGCACGCGCTGGCCATGCTGAAGAACAAGCGCGAAGGCGCTGCGTTCCAGCCGGAAGAAGACGGCAAGCGCGGCCCGGTCAAGTTCATTGAATCGCTGAAGGAAAAGGGCCACCTGGTCGCCTACGTGGGAGACGTGGTCGGTACCGGCTCCAGCCGCAAGTCCGCCACCAACTCGGTGCTGTGGTTCACCGGCGAAGACATCCCGTTCATCCCGAACAAGCGCTTCGGCGGCGTGTGCCTGGGCAACAAGATCGCCCCGATCTTCTACAACACCATGGAAGACGCCGGCGCGCTGCCGATCGAGCTGGACGTGTCGAAGATGGAAATGGGCGACGTGGTCGAACTGCGCCCGTATGAAGGCAAGGCCCTGAAGGACGGCGCAGTGATCGCCGAGTTCAAGGTCAAGTCCGACGTGCTGTTCGATGAAGTCCGCGCCGGCGGCCGTATTCCCCTGATCGTCGGCCGTGGCCTGACCGCCAAGGCGCGCGAAGCGCTGGGCCTGGCCCCGTCGACGCTGTTCCGCCTGCCGCAGAACCCGGCCGATACCGGCCGCGGCTTCACGCTGGCGCAGAAGATGGTCGGCCGCGCCTGCGGCCTGCCTGAAGGCAAGGGCATCCGCCCGGGCACCTACTGCGAACCGAAGATGACCTCGGTGGGCTCGCAGGACACCACCGGCCCGATGACCCGCGACGAACTGAAGGACCTGGCCTGCCTGGGCTTCTCGGCCGACCTGGTGATGCAGTCGTTCTGCCACACCGCCGCCTATCCGAAGCCGGTCGACGTCAAGACCCACCACACGCTGCCCGAGTTCATCAGCACCCGCGGGGGCATCTCGCTGCGCCCGGGCGACGGCGTGATCCACTCGTGGCTGAACCGCATGCTGCTGCCCGACACCGTCGGCACCGGCGGCGATTCGCACACCCGCTTCCCGATCGGCATCAGCTTCCCCGCAGGTTCGGGCCTGGTGGCCTTTGCCGCCGCCACCGGCGTGATGCCGCTGGACATGCCGGAATCGGTGCTGGTCCGCTTCAAGGGCAAGATGCAGCCCGGCGTGACGCTGCGCGACCTGGTCAACGCGATTCCGCTGTACGCGATCAAGCAAGGCCTGCTGACCGTGGCCAAGCAAGGCAAGAAGAACATCTTCTCGGGCCGCGTCCTGGAAATCGAAGGCCTGCCCGACCTGAAGGTCGAGCAAGCGTTCGAGCTGTCGGATGCATCGGCTGAGCGCTCGGCCGCCGGTTGCACGGTGCGCCTGAACAAGGACCCGATCATCGAATACATCAACAGCAACATCACGCTGCTGAAGTGGATGATCGCCCAGGGCTACCAGGACCCGCGCAGCCTGCAGCGCCGCATCAAGGCCATGGAAGCGTGGCTGGCCGATCCCAAGCTGCTGGAGCCGGACGCCGACGCCGAATACGCCGCCGTGATCGAGATCGACCTGGCCGACGTGCATGAGCCGATCGTGGCCTGCCCGAACGACCCGGACGACGTCAAGACGCTGTCCGAGGTGGCCGGCGCCAAGATCGACGAAGTGTTTATCGGTTCGTGCATGACCAACATCGGCCACTTCCGCGCAGCCTCCAAGCTGCTGGAAGGCAAGCGCGACATCCCGGTCAAGCTGTGGGTGGCTCCGCCGACCAAGATGGACCAGAAGCAGCTGACCGAGGAAGGCCACTATGGCGTGTTCGGCACCGCCGGTGCCCGCACCGAAATGCCGGGCTGCTCGCTGTGCATGGGCAACCAGGCACAGGTGCGCGAAGGCGCCACGGTGATGTCGACCAGCACGCGTAACTTCCCGAACCGCCTGGGCAAGAACACCAACGTGTACCTGGGTTCCGCCGAACTGGCGGCGATCTGCTCGCGCCTGGGCCGTATCCCGACCAAGGAAGAGTACATGGCCGACATGGGCGTGCTCAACGCCAATGGCGACAAGATCTACAAGTACATGAACTTCGACCAGATCGAGGACTTCAAGGAAGTGGCCGACGGCGTGACGGTGTAAGCCGCGCAGTCAGGCTGGCATGAAGAAGGGGCCCCGCTTGCGGGGCCCCTTTTGTATTTGGATTTCGCCGGCTTGACGGGTGGCATACGCAGGGAGAACACCTTGCTCAGGCTAGTTCGGGCGGTTTTGGAGCACCCAGCGGAATCCCCTGGTGCGCGGCGTACGCCACCACCTCCGCGGTATTGTGCAGGTCGAGCTTGCGCATCAGGTTCTCGCGGTGCTTGCGCGCAGTCAGCGGGCTGATGTCGAGTTGCGCGGCAATGTCGCCGGCGGTGGCGCCGCGCGCGATCAGCATCAGGATCTGCAGTTCGCGCCGGGTGAGCGTGGCAATTCCGTCCGGTGCCGCGGTGGCCGGTGCAGTGGCGCGCGCGGCCACGAAGTTGCGGCCCTCGCGCAGGGCCATGAGCGCGGGCACCAGTTCGCTGATATCGCCGCTCTTGACCAGGTAGCCATTGGCGCCCGCATCGATCGCCGCGTGGGCCATGCCCGCGCCCGCGCTGCCGGTCAGCACCAGGATGCGCAGCGCAGGATGCCTTGTGCGCAGGCGTTCCACGAAGGCCAGGCCATCGACGCCGGGCATGCCCAGGTCCATCACCAGCAGGTCGGTCGGTACCCGTTCCAGGAGCCCCAGCAGTTGCGCGCCATCTGCTGCCTCGCCCGCCAGCACCAGGTTGCCGACGCCGGACAGCACCTGCTTGAGGCCCTCCAGCACGATGGCATGGTCATCGGCGAGGGCCACGCGGGTCGGGACGGAAAAGCGGCTCATCGCGGCAGGTGCATCGGTGGCGAATGGGAAAGGGAAGGTGGTATAAAACGGCAGCCCGTCAGTCCGGCAGCTGCAGGTGGCCTGCTGAATGCCCCAATGAACCGGCGGCCGGCTGGATTATAGCGTTGCACGCCCAACCTGCCCCACGGCCTACCTAGCATGCGCAAGCTTCCGTTGTCCTGTTGCCGTACCGTTTCCTGCCGCCCGCAACGGGCGCTCGCATCATGACAGCCACAGGCACCGGATTGCCGCCGGCCTGGCAGCCCGGAGATGTGCCGGCGGCGATGGTGGACCTGCTCTACCGCCAGTCCAACGCGGTCCTGTTTGCCAACTTCGTCATTGCGCTGCCGGTGGTCTATGTGCTGCGTCCCAGCGTGCCGCTGCCCATGCTGGCCGGCTGGATGGCCGCGGTGTACCTGCTGACCACGCTGCGCATCGGCCTGTCGTGGCGCTACTTCCGGCGCGACGGCAGCACGCCGCCGCAGGTGTGGGCACGCCGCTTCATGGTGCTGTCCTGGCTGTCCAGCCTGCTGTGGGGCGCCGTGGGCTCTGCCATCCTGCTGCCGCCCGAGCCGCAGCTGGTGGCGTTCTGCTGCATCGTGCTGGCCGGCATGTCCAGTGGCGCGATCCCGTCGCTGTCGGCGCATCCGGCCACCTACCGCGGTTCAGTCGCGGCCATGCTGCTGCCGTTCACCATCTATTGCCTGGTGCAGCAGGGGCCGGTGTATGGCGTCTACGCGGGCTTTGCCGCGTGCCTGCTGTGCGTCAACATCTACTACAGCCAGGTCACCTATCGCGCGCTGCGCGATGGCGTGACACTGCGCTTCGAGAACGTCGCGCTGATCGGCGAGCTTGAGCGCGAGCGCGACCGCGCCACCGCCGCGGACCGGGCCAAGACGCGCTTCCTGGCGGCCGCCGGGCACGACCTGCGCCAGCCGGTGTATGCCATCGGCCTGCAGGCGGCATCGCTGCTGACTCTGGGCGAGCGCGGCGATGTGGCAGGCGGCCAGGCGCATGCCATCGGCCACCGGCTGCAAGCCACGCTGGCGCGCATGGACAACCTGCTCGACGGCCTGCTCGACGCCTCGCGCCTGGATGCCGGCGTGATGCCGGTGCGCCGCCAGCCGCTGCAGCTGGCGCGGCTGCTGGCCGAGCTGCGCGACGAGTACGCCGAGCAGGCGTGCCAGCGCGGCAGCGTGCTGCGGGTGGTGCCGGCGCGCGCGTGGATCGACAGCGATCCGGACCTGCTCAAGCGCATCCTCGACAACCTGGTGGCCAATGCGCTGCGCCATGCGCCGCGTGCCAGCATCCTGGTGGGCGCGCGGCGCCGCGGCGATGCCATGGAGATCCAGGTGATCGACACCGGCCCGGGCATCGCCGCGGCCCAGCAGTCGCGCGTGTTCGACGAATACGCCCAGGTGCCGGGCCTTGCCACGGCAGGCGACGACCAGGCGGGCGCAAAGGGACTGGGCCTGGGCCTGGCGATCGTGCGGCGCCTGGCGGCGCTGCTTGGCCACCAGGTGGGCCTGCGTTCCGCACCGGGGCGCGGCTGCGTGTTCTCGGTGCGCGTGCCGCTGGCTGCCGCCGCGGCGCAGGTGCATCCAGCCACCCCCGCCATTCCCTCGGCCGCTGGCGAGCCGCTCTGCGTGATGCTGGTCGACGACGACGCGCAGGTGCTGGGCGCGCTCACCGAACTGCTGTCGCTCTGGGGCCATGTGGTCTACGGCGGGCGCACCGTTGCCGCAGTGCGCGCTGCGTACCGCGCCGCCAGCCAGGACGGGCCCGCCCCGGTCCACCTGATCCTGGCCGACTACCGGCTGGCCGAAGGCCTGACCGGCATCGCCGCGGTCGGCATGCTGCGCGCCAGCCTGGGCCGCGCGGTGCCGGCGCTGATCGTCACCGGCGACACCGCGCCAGACCGGCTGCAGGCGCTGCATGACAGCGGCTTCCCGGTGTTGCACAAGCCGATCCAGGGCGAGGCCTTGCGCGCGGCCCTGCATCGCGCGGTGCAACTGGCCGAGGCCGCCTGAGGCCCTGCGCTGCATGCATGGCAGGAGCGGTTTATGATCGGGCTTTTCCGTTGTCCGGCGCCTTCTTGCGCAGTGCGCAAGCGCCTGAACCAGGAGCCAGTGTGCCCGATCTGTCCGCTTTCCCCATCACCCGCAAATGGCCGGCGCAGCATCCCGACCGCATCCAGCTGTATTCCCTGCCCACGCCCAACGGGGTCAAGGTGTCGATCATGCTGGAGGAGACCGGCCTGCCGTATGAACCGCACCTGGTGCGCTTCGACGCCAACGACCAGATGTCGCCGGAGTTCCTGTCGCTGAGCCCGAACAACAAGATTCCCGCCATCCTCGATCCCAACGGTCCGGGCGGCAAGCCGCTGGCGCTGTTCGAATCGGGCGCGATCCTGCTCTACCTGGCCGACAAGTCGGGCCAGCTGATCCCGGCCGACCCCGCGCGCCGCTACGAAACCATCCAGTGGGTGATGTTCCAGATGGGCGGCATCGGGCCGATGTTCGGGCAGGTGGGCTTTTTCCACAAGTTCGCGGGCAAGGAGTACGAGGACAAGCGCCCGCGCGACCGCTACGTGGCCGAAAGCCGGCGCCTGCTGAATGTGCTGAACCAGCGGCTGGAAGGGCGCGACTGGATCATGGGCGACACCTACACCATTGCCGATATCGCCACCTTCCCGTGGGTGCGCAACCTGCTTGGCTTCTATGAGGCGGGCGAACTGGTCGGCATCCAGGACTTCCCGCATGTCAGGCGCGTGCTGGAGGCCTTCGTGAAGCGCCCGGCGGTGGTGAAGGGGCTCGATACGCCGCACCGCGGCTGAGGCAGCCTGCGGCGTGCGCGCCGCGGGCGTGGGCATCGTCCTACACGGCGGCCTCCCCGGCGCCTACAGAGGGGCGGGCGGCACGCATCCTATAGTCCAGGAACAGGCGCGTCGCCCTGCGTTGCCTGAGGAGCCCGGACCATGCCGATGCCCATCACCTTTTCCCTGTTGCGTGTCGTTCTTTTGGCGGGCGCCACCGCTGCGCTCGCCGCCTGCGGTGAAACGGCCAAGCTGCCTTCCGAAGCGGGCTTTGGCCCCACGCCGCAGCTGCCGCCACCCAACCAGACCGCGATCCCCACCGTCAAGATCGCGCCGGCCATCGGCTGGGCCGCGGGCCAGCGCCCGGTGCCGGCCGCAGGCATGGCGGTGACGGCCTTCGCCGACAAGCTGGACCATCCGCGCTGGGTCTATGTGCTGCCCAACGGCGACGTGCTGGTGGCCGAGAGCAATGCCCCGCCCAAGCCCGACGACGGCAAGGGCTTCCGCGGCTGGATCATGAAGAAGGTGATGAAGCGCGCGGGCGCCGGCACCCCCAGCGCCAACCGCATCACGCTGCTGCGCGACACCAACGGCGACGGCGTCGCCGACCAGCGCTCGGTGTTCCTAAAGGACCTGAACTCGCCGTTCGGCATGGCCCTGGTCGGCAACGACTTCTACGTAGCCGCCACCGACGCGGTGCTGCGCTTCCCGTACCAGCCCGGACAGACCCGGATTACGGCCGCGCCCCAGAAGGTGGTGGACCTGCCCGGCGGGCCGCTCAACCATCACTGGACCAAGAGCCTGATCGCCAGCCGCGACGGCAGCAAGCTGTACGTGACGGTGGGCTCCAACAGCAACGTGGGCGAGCACGGCATGGACAAGGAGGTCGGCCGCGCCGCCATCTGGGAGGTCGACCCGCAGGCCGGCACGCACCGGATCTTTGCCAGCGGCCTGCGCAATCCCAACGGCATGGCGTGGGAACCGGTCACCGGCATGCTCTGGACCGCCGTCAACGAGCGCGATGAAATCGGCAGCGACCTGGTGCCGGACTACATCACCTCGGTGCGCGACGGCGGCTTCTATGGCTGGCCCTACAGCTACTACGGCCAGCATGTCGACGCACGCGTGAAGCCGCCGGCGCCGGACCTGGTGGCCAGGGCCATCGTGCCGGACTATGCCGTGGGGGCGCACACCGCATCGCTCGGGCTGGCCGCCGCCGGCGGCAACAACCTGCCGGCGCGCTTCAGCGAAGGCATGTTCGTGGGCCTGCACGGTTCGTGGAACCGCAGGCCGCTGGCGGGCTACAAGGTGATCTTCGTGCCGTTCAGCAAGGGCCGGCCCAACGGCGCGCCGTTCGACGTGCTGACCGGCTTTCTCGATGAGGACGGCAACGCGCGCGGGCGGCCGGTGGGCGTGGCGATCGACAAGCAAGGCGGTTTGCTGGTGGCCGACGATGTCGGCAATACCGTGTGGCGGGTCAGCGGCGCGAAGTAGGCGGACCAGGGCGCGGCAGCGGCGGCACCGCACCGCTAGAATGACGGCGTCCCCACACGCCGAGCCCGCTGCCGTCCATGTCTCTCACGGTCTTCGCTGTCGTCCTGCTCGCCGCGTTCCTGCATGCCGCCTGGAACGCGGTGGTCAAGGGCGGCGGCGACAAGATGCTGTCGACGGTGATGGTGGCGGTGAGCGCCGGACTGATGGGCGCCGTGGCGCTGCCGGCGTTGCCGCAGCCGGCGCCGGCGAGCTGGCCGTTCATCGCCGCGTCAGTGGGCGTGCACGTGGTGTATTTCGCGCTGGTGGCACGCATCTACCACACCGCGGACATGAGCCAGACCTACCCCCTGATGCGCGGCACCGCGCCGCTGCTGGTGGCGGTGGCCAGCGTGGGCTGGCTGGGCGAGCACCTGTCGGCGCTGGCGTGGAGCGGCATCGCCGTGATCAGCCTGGGCATCCTGGCCATGGCGGGTGGCGCCCGCGGTGCCCCTGGCAGCCGTGAGGGCATGTGGCTGGCGCTGCTGAACGCAGTGGTGATCGCCGCCTATACGCTGATCGACGGCACCGGCGTGCGCCGCTCCGGCGCACCTGTGGCGTATGCATTCTGGATCTTCGTGCTGACCGCGGTGCCGCTGGCGGCGTGGGCGCTGGTGGCGCGCCGGCCGGCACTGGGCGGCTATGTGCGGCGCAACCTGGTGTTCGCGCTGGTGGGCGGCGGCGGCACGCTGGCGTCCTATGGGCTGTCGCTGTGGGCGATGACACGCGCGCCGGTGGCCCCGGTAGCGGCCCTGCGTGAGTCCTCGATCCTGTTCGGCGCGCTGATCTCCGGGCTGCTGCTCAAGGAGCGCGTGGGCGCCGCCCGCCTGGGCGCGGCCTGCCTGATTGCCGCCGGCGTGGCCACGCTGCGCTTTGCCTGAGGGCACGTCCGCGTGCCGCTCTGAACGCCCGGCCGCTGAGCGCCGCCAGCGCTGTCTATACTTGGTTTTACCGGGGTCAGACGGCGGAGGGGCACTGCGTCCGCGCAAACCGGCAGCCTGGCGTCGACGCCGAGGAGAGGGCATGGACCACACCGCAGATTCGTTTCGGGCTTTTGAGCTGGCTGGCTGGGAAGATCCCGAGGTCGTCAGCCAGTACCAGGAGCATCTGTCGCACGTGACCCGGCAATCGGTCGAGTCCCTGCTGGACGAGGCCCATGTGACCAGCGGGCTGCGCGTGCTGGATGTGGCCACCGGCTCCGGCCATGTCGCGGCGGGGGCGGTGCGGCGCGGCGCAGAGTCCGTCGGCATCGATTTCTCGCTGGCGCAGGTGCAGCTGGCGCGCAAGCTCCATCCGGATGTCCATTACGAGCAGGCCGATGCGCAGGCGCTGCCGTTCGGCGATGCCAGCTTCGATGCCGTGGTCAATGGCTTCGGCATGTGCCACCTGTCCGACCCCGATGCCGCGCTGGCCGAGGCCTTCCGCGTGCTGCGCCCGGGCGGGCGCATCGCCTTCACCGTGTGGGACACGCCCGAGCGCGCGGTCGGTTTCGGCGCGGTCTATGCCGCGATCCGCGCCTACGGCTCGATGGAGGTCGATATCCCCGTGGGGCCGAACTTCTTCCTGTTCAGCGATCCGGGCCATTGCCGCACCGCGTTGCAGCAGGCCGGCTTTGTCTCGCCCACCTGCCGCAACGTGCCGCAGGTATGGCGCTTCTCCACGCCCGACCAGCTGTTCGATGCGCTGGCCCAGGGCACCGTGCGCGCCGCCGCCACGCTGCGCGCGCAGACTCCCAAGGCCCGCGACGAGATCCGCGCCGTGCTGCGCGGCACCGTCGCCGCCTATATGCGCGGCAGCGGCTTCGAGGTGCCGATGCCGGCAGTGCTGGCGGCGGCGGTCAAGCCCTGAGGGCGGGGATGTTGGACGGGCCCCGTCTTGTTTTGCTACCGCAGTGTCTCCCTTGCGCAACATTTGAAGGGGCAGAGGAATTCCGAGCCGCCTTAAGTGATAAAACGGTGATTGCCTATCGCACCAGGCAGTGACCAGGGTTTGCCGTGTCCCTACGCCCGGCTACCGCGCGGAGTGTCCATTGATGAAGCGCAGACAGGTGATCTGGCAGGTAAATTGCACGAAGCTTGCCGAGCCCAATTTTCTCGGGCACCTGATATGGTCGTGGCCGAGTTTCTCCGTACCTCTGCGTTCTGCCTGTCGACCGGCGCTACGGCAAGCCCCCTTTTAAGCGGGTTTTCGCCGCTAGGAAACGATGCCAGAATGTATGCGGGGTAAATTACATCCGCATGGGGTTGTAATAAGAACAAGGAGAAAGAGACGTGGACTTTATCGATGAAGTAAGAGCACTCGCATCTCGCGTTGCTGCGGCGAAGGATATGTTGCAGACCGAAGAAGCAACCAAGAATGCCATGGTAATGCCATTCATTCATCTTCTTGGCTACAACGTTTTTGACCCGCTGGAGGTCACACCGGAACTCATCGCCGATGTCGGAACCAAGAAGGGCGAGAAGGTTGACTATGCAATCCTCAGGGATGGGAAGCCAATCATGCTCTTTGAATGCAAGAAGAGCGGTGGAGATCTCCATATTAATCATGCAAGCCAGCTCTTTCGGTACTTCCATGTTACGGAGGCTCGGTTCGGCGTCCTGACAAACGGTCTTACTTACCGCTTCTTCACGGACCTTGAAAAACCAAACAAGATGGATGAGAAGCCGTTCTTCGAATTCAGTATCCTGGATTTTAGGGATCAGGATGTAGAAGAACTTAAGAAGTTTGCCAAGTCAAATTTTGACCTTGAAAACATTCTTACAACTGCGAACCATCTTAAGTACACCCGTGCGATCAAGAATACTCTCGGCGAGTGGATGTCCAATCCGCCGGAAGAGTTTGTCCGAATGGTGTCTGCCGATTTTCTGGCGGGGAAGCAGTTTAGGGCGGCGGTTAAAGATCAGTTCACGCAGATCACTAAGCATGCTTTTCAACAACTAATTGCCGATAAGATCAACGAACGCCTGAAGGGTGCCATGACGCCGGAGCCATCATTGACACCGGTGCGTGACTCTGAACTGGCCGCTACGGAGCTCTCCGCAGTCAGTGAACCATCGGTCGTCGAGATGGAGGCATTCCAGATCATCAGAGCAATCTTGCGGCCCATCGTGGCTCCTGCGCGTGTCGCAATACGGGACGCTGCCAGCTACTGCGCGATTCTGTTCGACGACAATAATCGCAGGCCGATCTGCCGGCTACGGTTCAACAACGAATCTCGGCTGGTCATTGGCCTCTTTGGTGAAAACAAGGAAGAAGAGCGCATTCCGCTGAAGAGTCTTGATGACATCTTCGACCACTCCGACCGGCTACAGGCATGCGTCAGCTCATATCTTCAACCATCCGAAGGATGAAGATCTGAACACTCGGTGCCGGCTGCCGGGAGCGGAGACGGTCTCGGCGACCGAGAGGGTGCAACGGGTGCCGCTGTTGTACGCGGGGCCCGCTTTCCCAAACTGGCGAGGCGGTGGAATCGGCCACGCTAGGGCACCGCGGTCGGGCAAGCGCGGCCTACGTGGATGCTTCTGGTCGGTCATCCGCCCTGACGGGAAACTCTGTGCGACAGGGGGGTGTTGGGTAGCGACAGACATCCCTGCCGCCAGCGTCGGCCTGGCCCCACCATCCCATTCCCGGAAAGTGCCGTAATCCACGCCGCAACCAGCCTTGTGGCGGTGGCACGGTCATTGCGCAATGGACAGCGAGCGCGGCGCCGCGGCTCGTTGTGCCACCAGCCAGCAATGGCTTCCCGGAGAACCCCGATGTACACCCGACCCCAATGCCAGACAGGGCAGGCCGCGCCGCGCCCGCCCGCAATCCTGCACCGCTCGCGCCAGGCCATGGCGCTGCTGCGTGTGCTGGGCTTATGCATCAACAGTGTCGCCTGCGCCCAGTCCGAAGCGCCGCAGGCTGCAGCGCCTGCCGTGCAGGCCGTGACGCCGGAACAGAAGTTTGCGCCCGGATACCTGGAGGCCGTTGCCACCGGTTATGACAATGGGTTGGCCTTGCGGGAGCCGGAAGGCCTCGCGCCGCTGAGGCTGCCGCGCGAGGCGCGCAGCGCGCCGGCGCCAGGCGCCGTGCCGGTTGCCATGCCAGCGGCGGTGCGGCCGCAGCCGGCGCGCTGACCTGGCGGGGCTCCCGGGAGCAGGGTGGCGAAACAAGTGGCGCAGTGCGGCCTTTAGCGCCTGACCTGTTCCTGTTCGTCCCGCCCTGCCGACATGAAGTCGTTCGGGAAGGCTGGGGTATTTGAGTTCAGGCCTGGGGTGACGCGGTCCAGTCTTCGATGCGCAGGCCCGGATACGTCGCAAAGTCGCGCACGTTGCGCGTGACCACTGTCAGATCCTCCGCAATGGCATGGGCGGCAATCAGCTTGTCCATGACATCTGCCTTGCGTTCGTGCCTGGCGGCACGAATCGGGCCGTAGGCGCGCGCGGCTTCGGCGTTCAGCGGCAGCACTGGGACCCGCGCGACCAGCCCGTGCAACGCGCGCCGCGCAGCCTCCGGATTGCCCGAGGCGGTTACACCGTATTCGAGTTCGGCCAGGGTGATCGCAGACAGCACCACATCGCCCTCGAAGCATTGTGCAAAGCGTTCGGCCACCTGGGGCGGCTGGTGCTTCATCAGGTAGATGCACATGTTGGTGTCGAACATATACCTGGCCATCAGAATCCCTCCCGCTCAGCCTGCTCCTGGTCGCCGCGGCCTTGTGCCATGAAGTCGGCCGGGAACGCGGCGAAGGCGTCGAGCAGGCCCGTCAGGCGCTGTCGCACGGGGCGGATCCGCAACTCATCGCCGATCCGCTCGATTTCCAGCTGCATATCGGTGTCGGGGTAGGCCAGTTCCGCGGGAATGCGCACCGCTTGGGAGTTTCCGTTACGGAAGATCCGGGTGAAAGGCATTGTGGTTTCCATGTACATCCTTGTCGGTACGAGCATAGCACCATCCAATCAGAAGTACATCTGCGTGTGTACGTCCATAATTCTCAATCTCGTCTGTCATTACCTACAATTCGTCACACTGGTAATTCCCCGCCCAATGGACATCGATCTCGCCCGCACCTTCCTGCAAGTCGTCCGCACCGGCAGCCTGCTGGCCGCGGCTGACAAGCTGCATGTCACCCAGACCGCCGTGACCGCGCGCATCAAGAGCCTGGAATCGCAGCTCAACTGCCGCCTGTTCGAGCGCAACAAGGCGGGCGCACGGCTGACGCCCGATGGTCAGCGCTTTCTCGGCTACGCCAGCCAGCTGGTGCAGACCTGGGAGGCGGCCTGCCGCGAGCTGCCGTTGCCGGCCGGGCTGGCCAGCCTGTTTCGTTTCGGTACGGAAATCAGCCTGGGCAACCCGCTGGTGCTGCTGTGGACCACGCGCCTGCGCCAGCTGATGCCGGCGCAGGCGGTGCGGGCGGAAGTGGGGGAAGGGGCGGAGCTGCAGCGCAAGCTGCAGTCAGGCACGCTGGATGCGGCGCTGGTCTACCAGCCGGAGTACGCGCCCGGCATGCATGTCGAGGCGCTGATGGAAGAGAAGCTGATCCTGATCCGCTCGACGCAGCGCGACGGCGGCTATGTCTATATCGACTGGGGACCGGAATTCCGCCGCCAGCATGACAGCGCGCTGCCGGAGCATGCGCGCGCCTCGCTGTACTTCAACCTGGGGCCGCTGGCGCTGCAGTACATCCTGCAGTTCGGTGGCAGTGGGTATTTCCGGACACGCGTGGTGCAGAGCTACCTGGACAGCGGGGTGCTGGCGCGCGTGGAAGGCGCGTCAGAGTTCTCTTATCCGGTATTCCTCGTCTGCGCCAGGACCCCCGCAGGGGCGTCGCAGGATGCCGTGCGCATCCTGCGTGACATCGTGCGCGAAGAATCCGACTGGTCGCAGCGCTGGGATTTCCCGCAATAGCGCAAAGCGGTCAGATCCGGACCGGCACCAGTTGGCCCATCGGGCCGGACACGGCCACCAGGCGCCATTGCCGCACGCGCCCCACCCGGCGGCCGCGCCCGCCGCGCGGCGGGCGCGGTTCCAGCCCGGCAAAGCGGCCATGCCGCTGCGCGCGTTCGAACACCGGCTCGGGCACCCGGGTCCCGATCAGCCAGGTGACGGTGCCTCCCAGCGCCACCAGTGCCAGCGCCAGGGCGATCCAGAGGACGGCTTCCATGTTCCCCGCTCCATCGAATAGGTATCTGTGCTTCCAGTATTTTGCAAAGCGTTCCGGCGGGTAAATGAAAGTTATTTCCACTTCATATCAATAAAATTGCATTCAAGCTGGCTTCTCCTTCAAACCTGGGCCGTTCGGCTGCGGGAGGAAAAATCATCCTTTCCGACGAATCTCATAGACGCTGCACGGCAGACACTCAGCCGGTCACTCTCAAAAACACCAGGAGACCCCGCATGCAACGCCTGATCTTCGAAGCCGAACACGACGCCTTCCGCGAATCCGCCCGCCGCTTCTACCAGCGCGAGGTGGGGCCGCACGGCGAGCGCTGGCGCGAACAGGGCTGCGTGGACCGCGAAGTGTTCCGCAAGGCCGGCGAGCAGGGCTACCTGCTGATGTGGGCCGACGAGAAATACGGCGGCGCCGGCGTGGAGGATTTCCGCTATGAGCAGATCCTGATCGAAGAGAATGCGCGCCACGGCGACTCGGGCTTTTTCGGCACGCTGCACTCGCGGCTGGTGGCGCCGTATATCGGCCGCATCGGCAACGAGGAACAACGCCAGCGCCTGCTGCCGGCGGCCGCGCGCGGCGAGTCGATCTTTGCCATTGCCATGACCGAGCCGCAGGCGGGATCCGACCTGGCCGGCATGCGCACGCGTGCCGAGGACCACGGCGACCACTGGGTGCTGAACGGCGCCAAGACCTATATCTCGAACGGCCAGCTGGCCGACTACGTGGTGGTGGTCGCGCGCACTGATCCGGAGCGCAGCCATGGCCTTGGCCTCTTTATCGTCGAGCGCGGCATGCCCGGCTTCGAGCGCGGGCGCAAGCTGCGCAAGATGGGCCTGCACTCGCAGGACACCTCGGAGCTGTTCTTCGACAACGTCAAGGTGCCCAAGGCCAACGTGCTGGGCGAGCCCGGCCAGGGCTTCCGCTACCTGACGCGCCACCTGGCCGAAGAGCGGCTGATTGGCGCCTGCGGCTACATGGCGTCGGCGCAGGTGGCGTTCGACCTCACGCTGGACTATGTCAAGGAGCGCAAGGCCTTCGGCCGGGCCATCGGCACGTTCCAGAACTCGCGCTTCAAGCTTGCCGAACTGCGGGCGCAGCTGGATGCGCTGCAGACCTTCGTCGACCAGTGCGTGCTGCAGCACAACGCAGGCACGCTGACCGTGGAGACGGCGGCGTCGGCCAAGCTGCTCACGTCGGAACTGCAGGGGCGCATGGTCGACGAGGGCGTGCAGCTGCATGGTGGCGCCGGCTATATGGAGGAGTACCGCATCTGCCGCATGTACACCGACGCGCGCATCTCGCGCATCTACGCCGGCAGCAGCGAGATCATGAAGGAGATCATCGGCCGCAGCCTGGGGCTGGATGACCGCATGAAGGGGTAAGCCGCCGGCAGTGCAGACGGCACGGCCGGTAACGGCCGTGCCGTTTTTCATGGTTTTCCGATTGGCTAGGGTTTTCGCGCAGTTAAAGGCTTTTGTCAGCTTTATGAAAGCCGTTTGTAATGCGATTCGGTTTGAATGCGTGCGGGAGATCGTGTCCGGTGGCGTCTGATGCACCAGGACAGCGGGCGAGGGCGCACCAGGACAGCCACGCTTCGCGGCCGCATTGGCGGGATCAGGGTCGGATGAATATTTGCCGCCCTGGTGCACCGTTCGGCGAGCACGGTCGTTTACCGCAGACCGTTGTCGAACCGAGCCTGACTGACCGTGCCTTTTGTCTTTTCCCGTATTGCCGTAGGTGCCCTGCTGCTACTGGGGGTTCTGGCCCGGCCCGCGGCAATCCTTGCCGCCGAAGGCCCCGCCGATCCGCTTCCTTCCGCTGATTCCGCAGATGCTGCCGGTCCTTGCGTGCCGCCGCCGGCGGGCGCGACGCTGACCCTGGCGCAGGCGCGCCTGGACGCACTGCGCTGCAACCGCGACATCATCGCCGCCCGCCGCGGCGTCGAAGCCAGCCAGGCGGACATACAGATCGCTTCGCAGCGGCCCAATCCGGTGCTGAGCCTGGGCGTGACCAATATCAACCCGCATGCCGGCATCGGCTCGGGCAACCTGCGCAGCAAGACCGTGGATTCCACCCTGCGCGTGGACCAGCTGATCGAGACCGCCAACAAGGGCGGCCTGCGCGTGGACGCCGCGCGCAAGGCCAGCGCGGCCGCCGGCGAAGTGGTGCAGGCGGTGGTGGCGCAGCAGAGCGCCGCCGCGGAGCAGGCTTTTTATGACGCGGTGGTCAGTCAGGAGCGCGTGGCGGTGTTCAAGGAGATGCTGGCGCTCTACGACCGCACGCGCCAGGCCAGCGAGACCCGCCTGAAGGCCGGCGACGTCTCGCGCGCCGACGTGACCAAGCTGCAGCTAGACGCGCTGCGCGCGCAGAGCGACATGCGCCAGGCCATGACCGACCACGCGCGCGACAAGGCCCAGCTGGCGCAGGCCATGGGCGTGCCCGGCACCCTTGCCGGCAACCGGCTGGTGCCGGACTGGCCGCCGCTGGATACGCCCGTGCCGCAGGTCGATCCCGACACATTGCAGCGCCGCCCCGACGTAACAGCGGCCGAGGCCCGCCTGGCCGCGGCCGCCGCCGCGCGCGACCTGGCGCGCGCCGGCCGCGTGCCCGACGTGACCGTCGGCGCGCAGGCTGAGCACTATCCGGTTTCCGCCACCAATACCAACGGCAGCGGCAACAGCTACGGCGTGTTCCTGACGATCCCGCTGTACGTGCGCCACAGCAACGGCGGCGAGGCCCGCCGCGCCGAGGTGGACTACTACGCCGCGCTGGACGACCGCAACCGCGTGCTGCTGGAAGCCGGCAATGAGATGGAACGGCTGCGCAGCCAGCTCGAAGCCGCGCGCCAGTCACTGCGGCAGATGCGCGACGACGTGCTGCCCGCCGCCGAAAGCGTGGCCGGCAGCGCCGAGTTTGCCTACGGCAAGGGCGCCACCGGCGTGCTCGACCTGCTCGATGCCCGCCGCGCGCTGCGCCAGACCCGGCTCGATGCCGTCAGCGCCCAGGGCGATTACGCCAAGGCCCTGTCGGCCTACCGCGCCGCGCTGCAGACCTCCACGACCGGCACTGCGACAAGCTCGCGTCCCTGAACCGCAGTCCCAGCGAATCCAATGCACTCCCTCCTGTCACGCATGTCCCGCCGCATGTCTTCCGTCCATTTCCCCGCCGGCCTGCCCGCACGGTTTGCTGCCCTGTCCCTGTGCGCGCTGGCGCTGGCCGCCTGCGGCAAGTCTGAAGCGCCCAAGGCCGATGACGATCCCAAGGTCAGCGGCAATACCATCCAGTTCCCGGCCAGCGTGAAGACGCTGCCGGGCATCGCCGGCGAAGCCGCCAGGACCGGCGGCGAGCGCATGCTGAGCCTGCCCGGCCGGCTGGTGTGGAACGAGGACAAGACCGTGCGCGTGTCGACGCCGTTTGCCGGCCGCGTCACCGAGATCCTGGTGCAGCCCGGCGCCACCGTGAAAGCGGGCCAGCCGCTGGCCAGCCTGACCTCGCCCGATTTCGGCGTGGCCCAGGCCGATGCGCGCAAGGCCGCCGCCGACAGCGCGGTCGCGGCCAAGGCGCTGGCACGGCAGCGCGAGCTGTACGGCGCCGGCATCATCGCGCAGAAGGAGCTGGAGCAGGCGCAGGCCGACGCCGCGCGCGCCGCGGCGGACCTGCAGCGCACCCAGGCGGCGCTGGCCCAGTACGGCGCGGCCGCGGGCGGCGCGGGCGCCTCAGGCATCGTAAACCAGCGCTTTCCGCTGCGCAGCCCGATCGACGGCCTGGTGGTCGAACGCAACATCAACCTCGGCATGGAGCTGCGCCCCGACCAGCCGCCCGCCGCGCCGTTGTTCCTGGTGACCGATCCGACCACGCTGTGGGCGCAGGTCGATGCGGGCGAGGCCGACCTGAGCCTGTTCAAGCCGGGCGTGGACGTGCAGCTCACCACCGCTGCCTGGCCCGGCGAGGCCTTCTCCGGCACCGTGGTCAAGATCGCCGACTATGTCGATCCCACCGCGCGCAGTATCAAGGTGCGGCTGAACGTGCCCAACCCGGAGCGGCGCCTGAAGGCAGAGATGTTCGTCACCGCGAAGCTGCCGGCCGCGTCGTTCAAGGGCATCGCCGTGCCGTCCAAGGCCGTGTTCCTGGCCGACAACCGCAATTATGTGTTCGTGCGCACCGCCGCCAATACCTTCGAGCGCCGCCTGGTGCGCGTGGGCGTGACGCTGCCCGGCACCACCGAGCTGCTTGAAGGCGTGAAGGACGGCGAGACCGTGATCACCGACGGCAACCTCTACCTGCAGGACATCCTGCGCGATGCCACTGCCGTGAACGCGGCGCGTGCGTCCGAGAAGAAGTGAGGACGGCCGCCACATGATTTCGCGCATCGTCAGCTTTGCCCTGCACCAGAAGCTCTTTGTCTGGCTGGGCCTGCTTATCTTCGTCGGGGGCGGCCTGGCTGCATTCAAGAACCTGCCGATCGAAGCTTTCCCGGATGTCTCCGACATCCAGGTCAACGTCATCACGCTGTACCCGGGCCGCGCCGCCGAAGAGGTGGAGCGCCAGGTGACCATCCCCATTGAAACCGCGCTGGCCGGAACGCCCAACGCGGTGCGGGTGTTCTCGCATACGCAGTTCGGCCTGTCGTTCATGATGGTGACCTTCAACGACCGCGCCACCGACGTGACCGCGCGCCAGCAGATCCTGGAGCGCCTGCGCAGCGTGGACCTGCCCGACGGCGTGCATCCGGACCTGGCGCCGCTGTCCACCGCGATCGGCGAGATCTACCGCTTCCGCCTGGCCGGCAAGGGCTATACCGCGCAAGAGCTGCGCACGCTGCAGGACTGGGTGGTGGAGAAAAACCTGCGCCAGGTGCCGGGCGTGGCCGACCTGGTCACCATCGGCGGAACCATCAAGCAGTACGAGGTCAATCCCAACCTGGCGCGCATGCGCGATGCCAAGATCTCGCTGTCGCAGCTGTTCACCGCGCTGCAGCGCGCCAACGCCAATGCCGGCGGCGGCGCCGTGGCGCACGGCCGGCAACAGTTCCTGCTGCGCTCGCTGGGCAGTTTCCGCACCTCGGCCGATATCGCCAACGTGGTGGTGGCCGAGAACCAGGGCACCCCGATCCTGGTCAAGGACATCGCCGACGTGAGGGTCGGCAGCGCGCCGCCGCAGGGCCTGATGGGCCAGGACGACGAGGACGACATCGTCTCGGGCATCGTGGTGATGCGCAAGGGCGAGAACCCGTCGCTGGTGCTGGAGGCGCTGAAGAAGAGAATCGACCTGCTGGACGACCAGATCCTGCCCAAGGGCGTGAAGATCGTGCCGTACTACGATCGCTCCACGCTGATCGACAAGACCCTGCACACCGTGTTCGGCAACCTGGTGGAAGGCGCGCTGCTGGTGATGGCGGTGCTGTACCTGTTCCTGGCCAACGTGCGCGCCGCGGCGATCGTGGCGCTGATCATCCCGCTGGCGCTGCTGTCGACCTTCATCGGGCTGACCTGGGTGGGTATTCCAGCCAACCTGCTGTCTCTTGGCGCGATGGACTTCGGTATCATCGTCGACGGCGCGGTGATCGTGGTTGAGAATATCTTCAAGCGGCTGGGCGAGCTCAAGGCGCAGCAGATCAAGGACAGCAAGGCGCGCCTGCATGCCATCCTGCAGGCCACCACGGAAGTGGGCCGTCCGACCGTGTTCTCGATGGTCATCATCATTGCGGCGCACATCCCGATCTTCACGCTGCAGCGGCACGAGGGCAAGATCTTCGCGCCGATGGCCTACACGGTCACGGGCGCGCTGATCGGCTCCCTGATCCTCTCGCTGACGCTGGTGCCGCTGCTGTGCCACCTGCTGCTCACCAGGAACATCGCGCACGACGACAACTTCATCGTGCGCCACTGCAAGCGGCTCTATGAGCCGATGCTGGCCTGGGCGCTGGACCATAAGAAGCTGGTGGTGGGTTCGGCGCTGGGCCTGCTGGTGGTGACCGTGGGCGTGGGCAAGTTCCTCGGCAGCGAGTTCCTGCCCGAGCTGGACGAAGGCTCGATGTGGGTCAGCTTCGACCTGCCGGCATCGGTCTCGATCGACGAGGCGCGCGACCAGGCGCGGCTGCTGCGCAGCGTGATCCGCAAGACCCCGGAGGTCAACACCACCATCTCCAAGGTGGGCCGCCCCGACGACGGCACCGATCCCAAGCTGATCAACACCGTCGAGATCCTGGTGGACCTGAAGCCCGAGAAGCAATGGCGCGACGGCTTCAACAAGCGCGCCATCATCGGCGAGATCGACAAGAACCTGCGCCAGCTCCCCGGCATCGAGCCCAATTTCTCGCAGCCGGTGCGCGACAACATCCTGGAGAGCATCTCGCAGATCAAGGGCCAGATCGTGATCAAGGTGCAGAGCGACAGCCTGGAGCAGAACAAGAAGGTGGCCGACCAGATCCTGGCCAACGTGCAGACGGTCAAGGGCGTGATGCGCGCCTTTATCGACCGTGACGGCGAACTGCCGCAGTACGTGCTGGAGTTCGACCGGGCCCAGGCCGCGCGCTACGGCATCAATGTCGCCGACGTGCAGGACCTGATGGAAACCGCGCTGGCCGGCAAGGCCGCGACCGAGCTGTGGGAAGGCGAGAAGCACTTCAGCGTGGCCGTGCGCCTGAAGCCGTCGGAGCGCGCGCTGCCGAACCTGCCCAATATCTTCATGCAGACCGCGGACGGCGCGCAGGTGCCGCTGTCGCAACTGGTGACGTTCCGCGCGGCATCCGGCGCGATGAACATCAGCCGCGAGAACGGCCAGCGCACCACCTCGATCGGCATCTTTATCCGCGACCGCGACATGGGCAGCGTGGTCAAGGACATGCAGAAGCTGGTGGCGAAGAACGTCAAGGCCGACGACGTCAAGATCAGCTGGTCGGGCGAGTTCGAGAACCAGGAGCGCGCCATGGCGCGGCTCTCGATCGTGGTGCCGCTGTCGGTGCTGGTGATCTTCCTGCTGCTGTTCAATGCGTTCAAGTCGTTCAAGAGCGCCACGCTGATCATCTCGAACATCCCGTTCGCGCTGATCGGGGGCGTGTTCGCGCTGTTCCTGACCGGCATCCCGCTGTCGGTGTCGGCGGCGATCGGCTTTATCGCGCTGTTCGGCCAGGCGGTGCTCAATGGCGTGGTCATGGTCACCTACTTCAACCAGCTGCGCGATGAAGGCATGCCGGTGCGCCAGGCGGTGCTGACCGGCTCGATGGACCGGCTGCGCACGGTGCTGATGACCGCGCTGCTGGCCATGCTGGGTTTGTTCCCGATGGCGATCTCTCGCGCCATCGGCTCGGAGACGCAGCGCCCGCTCGCCATCGTCATCATCGGCGGGCTGATCACCGCCACCATGCTGACGCTGATCGTGCTGCCCACCTTGTATGAATGGATGGTGGGGCGCAACTGGCCGGACGAAGAGGGCGAAGCGCCTGACGAGAACCGGTTGACGCCGTCGATTCTGGGCTGACGACCGCCCTGACTTCACTGGCAATTTGCGCCCCTCTCCCGCTGCGCGGGAGAGGGGCGCCTTGTTCTGCGGCACGCATGCTCGCCCGCCGTCGCGCACATGACGCGCTGACCGCACCATCCCCCCTCCAGCAACCAGGTGCATGCCCCGCCGCGTGCCTCGCCCGCATTGCAATGTCGGAATAGTCTGACGCGCCTTTCGGAACCGGACGCCTGCTTCCCATACCCCCCCGGGCCTACTCTGTACTTACGGCATGGCCAGCAGCATAGCCGCCGGCCTCTCATGCGTACCTTTACGCAATCACCCGGAAAGGAGATCGACATGTTGAAGAAATGGCTGACCGCAGCAGTGTGTTCGATGATGGTTGCCGCACCGGCGGGATTTGCGCTGGCGCAGATGACCGCACCAACAACCGCGTCCGGAACGACTGCAACCGGGGCAAGGGCAGACTATGACGCCGCGGTGAAGCAGGCTGATGCGGACTACAAGGCTGCCTCCGCCAAGTGCAATGGCATGAAGGACAACGCCAAGGACGTCTGCAAGGCCGAGGCCAAGCGCGACCGCGATGTGGCCAAGGCCCAGGCCGAAGCCCGCCGCGACGGCACGCAGAAGGCGACCGCCAAGGCCGAGAAGACCAAGGCTGACCGCGACTATGACGTAGCCAAGGAAATGTGCGACGACAAGAAGGGCAACGACAAGGACGTCTGCAAGAAGGACGCCAAGGCCGCCCATGAAAAGGCACTGATGGCTGCCAAGGTCGACAAGGCCGCGGCGACCGGTTCGCGTGCCGACGTGGCGGAAGCCCGCGCCGACGCGAAGAAGGACGCCACCGACGCCGCCTACAAGGCCGACAAGGAACGCTGCGACGCGATGTCGGGCGATGCCAAGGACAAGTGCCAGGCCGATGTGAAGGCCAAGTACGGCAAGTAAGCCTTCGCGGCATCCCGCCAGCATTGGCGGGCCACGCACCGCACCACCCGCAAGGGGACGCCTCCAATGCGCCCCCTTGCCACCGGATGAAGGAGCATGAGATGAACTGGGACCAGATCGAAGGCAAGTGGGAACAAGCGAAGGGCAAGATCAAGGAGAAGTGGGGCAAGCTGACCGACGACGACATCGCGCAGATCAACGGCAAGCGTGACCAGCTTGCCGGCCGCATCCAGGAGCGCTATGGCTACACCAAGGAGCGCGCCGAGGAAGAAATGAAGGATTGGGAACGGGACACGCGCTGGTAAGCAATGCGTGGCAGCTAGGCAAGGCGGGACGCCAGCGGGCGTCCCGCCTTGCTTTTTGCGTGCGGCGCGTGCTCGGAACCTGGCACCCCCGGAACGAGGGGTATGCCGGCGCGTATCGCACAGCATTAAGCGCGGATTAGCTCTGAATGCAACCGAATGATGCACGCGCCACCCGCGCAGGGCATAACATGTCGCGTCGCCGACCCTGCCATCCGCCCGGCTTGCCTTCGCGCTCCGCATGTACGCAGCCTTGCCCGCCTTCGTCTCGTCGATCTTCCTCGGTTACGGCCTCTATGTGCTGGTGACCAAGGGCGTGACGCGCGTCTCCACTTCGTTCTTCCTGCTGTGCGTGACCACCTTCGCCTGGCAGGGCACGTGGGTGTTCCTGTTCCAGGCCTCGCATCCCGATGTGTCGCTGATGCTGGCCCGGCTCGGCTACCTCTTCATCCTGTTCCTGCCGACCACCTTCTACCACTTCATCGCCGAAGTCACCGAGTGCCGCCGCGAGCGGCCGTTGCTGCTGGCCTCGTACGGCCTGAGCCTGGTGCTGGCGGTGCTGCTGCTGACCACCGACCAGGTGGTCTCCGGCTACTACAGCTATTTCTTTGGCGACTATCCCAGGGCCGGCCCGCTGCATCCGCTGCACCTGGTGCAGACGGTGCTGGTGGCGCTGCGCAGCGCCTGGCTGCTGGTGGCGGCGCGGCGCAATGCAACCGCCGAACGCCGCAAGCGCTACAAGCTGTGCCTGGTGGCGGTGGCGCTCTATTCGCTGGCGGCGGTGGACTACGCCGTCAACTATGGCGCGGCCTTCTATCCGCCGGGCGTGGTGTTCGTGGCGGCAAGCCTGGGCATCCTGGCGGTCAGCGTGGTGCGCTACGACCTGATGCATCCGTATTCGCTGGCCGCCACCGTGGCGCACGAGGTGCGCACGCCGCTGGCGACCATCCGCATGCAGGCGCAGGAGCTGGCGCGCACCTGGCCGCAGGTGCTGCATGGCTACCGGCTGGCGGTCCAGCAGGGGCTGTGCGAGGACCGCATGCGGCCCGGGCAGCTTGAGCGCGTGTCGAGCCTGGTCGGCGCCATCACGCGGGAAGTCGATGGCACCAGCACCGTGATCGACATGGCGCTGGCCTCGGTCACGCTGGAGCGGCTGGACCGCAGCAGCTTTGCCCCGCACGGCATTGCCGACTGCGTGCATGCGGCGCTGGAGCGCTACCCGTTCCAGGGCGAGGAGCGCGGCTGCGTGCAGGTGCGCGGCATCGACCAGGGCTGGCGCTTTGTCGGCTCCGACACGCTGCTGGTCTACGTGCTGTTCAATCTGCTGAAGAACGCGCTGCATGCGATCCGCGCGGCCGGCGGCGGCCGCATCGACATCACCGGCGCGACCGAGGGCCAGTACCACGTGATCCGCTTTCGCGACACCGGCCCGGGCATTGCGGCCGACGTCATGCCGCGCATCTTCGATCCGTTCTTCTCCACCAAGGCGCATGGCACCGGTGCCGGCCTCGGCCTGGCCTTCTGCCGGCGCGTGATCGAGACCTTCGGCGGGCGCATTGAGTGCGAGTCGGTGCCGGCCGTGCATACCACCTTTACCCTCAGCCTGCCGCGCTTCACCGCCATGGCCGACAGCCGGCTGCGCACCAGCACCGCCGGCTGAGCCACGGCCGGCGGTGCCGGATTCAGACCCGCGCGGGGTCAGCCGCGCCTGGCTCAGCTGGCCAGTGCCGGCAGCGCCAGTTCATATTCCCTGACCCGTTCGATGATGCCCGCCGGAAAGCGCGTGATGCGCTTTTGCCGGTCGGCGAAGACGATCTGCTGGTAGCCCAGCGACACCGGCTTGCCCCCCACGCAGAAGCGGAACAGCAGGTAGGCCGAGCACTGCCGGACCTGGAAGGTGTTCAGGTAGCAATCCACGCGCTGGAACGGGAACGTCTCCTCGACATACTCCTGGTGCGCGCGCTTGGTCACGAAGACGCCGCCCGCGGCCAGCAGGTTGTCGTGGATGCATTCATGGAACCAGCGCTCCCGGCAAATACCCTGCCACTCGAAATAGCGGGCGAAGTAGGTGTTCATAAAGGCATTGGAATCCTTGAGGTAGATGTCGATCGCATGGTGGAAGGTCTTGTGCGAAGCGGTCTCGAACGCGTCGGGCGCCAGTTGGGCCGCGCCGCGGTTCAGGATTTGGGGGATCACGTCTCGCATCAACATAAGTTGACTCCTTGAGATGGCTGCAAGCGGCAGCCACGCCTGCCCCCGGGAAGGTTGGGGCATGGTGGCATTCTGTCCGCTTGGGCAGTGTCAAGGTGGGCGCTGAAGTGGGGGTTGCGGCACGTTCCGGCGCGTGACGCACGGGCGACAAAAGTCCCGGAATGCACGCCCGGGCCTGGCAATACCGGAGCGGCATGGATCGGCGTTAACCCGAGTAGTCTAGGTTTATAGACTTTTATATAGTCGTCCGGCCAGGCTGCCTCCGGGCGGCCCACGCCTCGCCCTTTTTCCCCGACGTTCACCGGCGTTTCCCAACCTCCCTTGCCGCATGGCAGACACCACGTCCAGCGAACTCCTCGCGCGCAGCCGCCAGCCGGTCTACCTGCAGCTGGCCACCATCTTCCGCCGCCAGATCGAAAGCGGCGCCTGGCGCGAGGGTGAGCGCATCCCGTCGCTGGAAGAGCTGTGCCGCCAGTACGGCGTGGCGCGCATGACCATGCACCATGCCTTGTCGATGCTCGATGAAGAAGGGCTGGTGGCGCGCTCGCGCGGGCGCGGCACCTTCGTCAAGGCGCCGTGCCAGTCGCGGCGGCAGGTGTCGCTGTCGACCAGCTGGGACGAGGCGGTGGCGGTGGGCGCTCAGCTGGACACCGAAGCGATGGTCGAATCCGCCGGCAACGTGCCGCTGCCCGCCGATCTCGGCATGCCGTGCCCCGGTGAGCGCGCCGCCGAATACCACTTCCTGCGCCGGTTGCACCGGCTGGAAGGACGGCCGTTCGCGGTGGGCGAGGTCTATATCGAGGCCGGCGTCTTTGCGCGCGAGCCCGAGGCCTTCCGCCAGGGCGCCTCGGTGCCGGTGCTGGACCGCTTCCCCGGACTGTCGGTCAGCACCGCGCGCCAGCGCCTGTCGATCGTCGCGGCCGGGGCCGAATCCGCCGCCGCGCTGGCGCTTGCCGTGGGCGCGCCGGTGGCTGAGCTGTGCCGTTTTGCCTGTGTCCCGGGCGAGCGCGGCGAGCTGATCGTCTACTACGCACGCATCGAATTCCCGACCGACTTTGTCTGCCTGGATTTCGACCTGCTGGCGGCGCGGCCGTGCCCGGCCTGACGCCTCCCGTGCAACCAATGCCAACCTGCTGACCCAGAACCTGAGCGGAACCCGAGACATGGAAACTACCCAACCGATGAACGGCGCCGAGAGCCTGGTCAAGACCCTGCTCGCCAACGGCGTGGACACCTGCTTTGCCAACCCGGGCACCAGCGAGATGCACTTCGTCGCGGCGCTGGACCGCATCCCGGGCATGCGCTGCGTGCTGGGCCTGTTCGAAGGCGTGGTCACCGGCGCGGCCGATGGCTATGCGCGCATGGCCGGCAAGCCCGCCGCCACGCTGCTGCATTGCGGCCCGGGGCTGGCCAACGGCCTGGCCAACCTGCACAACGCGCGCCGCGCGCAGACGCCGGTGGTCAACATCATCGGCGACCAGGCCACCTACCACCGGCCGCTGGACGCACCGCTGACCGCGGATACCGAAGGCTGGGCCCGTCCGGTCTCGGTGTGGACGCGCACGGCCACGCAGGCTGCGTCCGTCGGCGCCGATGCCTCGTCCGCGGTGCAGGCCGCATGCGCCGCGCCGGGCGGGGTCGCCAGCCTGATCCTGCCTTCCGATGTGTGCTGGGATGCGGGCGGCGTGGTGGCCGCGCCGCTGCCGCCGCTGGCGGTGCCCAAGGTCTCGCCCGACGCCGTGCAGCAGGCCGCGCGCGTGCTGCGCTCGGGCCAGCCCACGCTGGTGGTGCTGGGGGGCAGCGCGCTGCGCGAGGCGCCGCTGGCCGATGCGCACCGCATTGCCGCGGCCACCGGTGCCCGCCTGATCTCGCCCATGTCCAATGCGCGCGTGTCGCGCGGCAGCGGCCGCCTGGCGGTGGACCGCGTGCCATATTCGGGCGACGTCGCGCGCGACAAGCTGGCCGGCATCCGCAACGTGATCCTGGTCGGCGCACCGGCGCCGGTGACGTTCTTTGCCTACCCGGGCAAGTCGCCGCGCCCGTATCCGGAAGATGCCGTGATCCACGTGCTGGCACGCCCGGAGGAAGACCTTGCCGAAGCGCTGGCCCGCCTGGCCGACGAGGTGGGTGCACGCAATGCACCGCTGCCGGCTGCCGTAGCGCCCGCATCCGTTGAGCCCGCCCGCGGCGCGGTCACGTCCGAGGCGGTGGCACGTACGCTGACCGCCTTGCTGCCCGAACAGGCGATCGTGGTGGAAGAGAGCATCAGCTTCGGCCGCGCCTTCTATCCGGGCACGGTCCATGCGGCCCCGCACGACTGGCTGCAGCTGACCGGCGGCGCCATCGGCGAAGGCCTGCCGCTGGCCGTGGGCGCGGCGGTGGCGGCGCCGGACCGGCGCGTGGTGGCACTGCAGGCCGATGGCTCGGCCATGTACACGCTGCAGTCGCTGTGGACCATGGCGCGCGAGCAGCTCGACGTCACCGTGGTGCTGCTGGCCAATCGCAAGTACGCCATCCTGCTGGGCGAGCTCGCGGGCGTAGGCGCCAACCCGGGCAAGACCGCGCTGGACATGCTGGATATCGGCAATCCCGACCTGGACTGGGTCAAGCTGGCCAACGGCATGGGCGTGGAGGGCGCGCAGGCCAGGGACATGGAAAGTTTTGCCGACCTGTTCCGCATGGCCAATGCGCGCAGGGGGCCGTTTGTGATCGAACTGGTGATCTGAGCGCAGCGCTTTCCGGATTCAAAAATCCAGCCTTCGGCAGATGTGAATTGTTGCAATGCACAGACTGCGGCAAGCTGATTGCTGTGCCATGGCAGGTCCATGGCGGCACCATCAAAAGTGAAGGAGACTCCATGCCCCAACAACAAGCGGCGGTGGGTCCGGACAAGGCTTACGCGGACCAGCTCGCCGCTGGCCAGTTCCGCATCCAGCATTGCCAGGACTGCAAGCGCCACGTGTTTTTCCCGCGCAATATCTGCCCGCACTGCGGCGGCGACACGCTCGCCTGGGTCGAGCCCAAGGGGACCGGCACGGTCTACTCCACCAGCGTGATCCGCCGCAAGCCGGATGCCGGCGGCGACTACAACGTGGTGCTGGTCGACCTGGATGAGGGCGTGCGCATGATGAGCCGCGTGGAAGGCATTGCGCCCGCCAGCGTGCGCATCGGCATGCGTGTGCAGGCACGCGTGGCGCAGGGCAAGGAAGGCGAGGCCGCTCTCGTCGTGTTCGATCCGGTGGAGGGCTGAGGCCATGAGTTTGTCGAATTTGCGTGGCAGCGTCGCCATCGTCGGGGTCGGCCAGGCGGGCCTGGGCGAGGCCCACGGCAAGACTGAAATGGAAATCCTGGTGGAGGCCGCCAAGGCCGCCGTCAGGGATGCGGGGCTGTCGATGCGCGACATCGACGGCATCGCCACCGCCAGCGTCGGCGCCAGCATGTGGGTGATGCCGGTGGCCGAGTACCTTGGCATCAAGCCCAAGTTTGTCGACAGCACCATGATCGGAGGCTCCAGCTTTGTCTCGCACATGCTGCCGGCGATGATGGCGCTGGAATCGGGGCAGTGCGATGCGGTGCTGGTCTGCTACGGCAGCAACCAGCGCACCTCCACGGTTGGCCGCGCCGGCATCTCCAAGGTGCGCGCGGTGCTGGACCCGCAGCCGTATGAGCACCCGTACAGCCCGCTGCAGCCGATCACGTCATATGCTCTCGCCGCGGCGCGCCATATGCACCAGTACGGCACCACGCGCGAGCACCTGGCCGAGGTCGCCGTGGCCGCGCGCAAGTGGGCGCAGCTGAATCCGGAAGCGATGATGCGAGACCCGCTCAGCATCGATGATGTGCTCAATGCGCGCATGGTGTCGGACCCGCTGTCCGTGCGTGACTGCTGCCTGGTCACCGATGGCGCCGGCGCCTATGTGATGGTGCGCGCGGACCGCGCCAGGGACCTGGCCAAGCCGCCGGTCTATGTGCTGGGCAATGCCACTGCCACGTGGCACCGGCAGATCTCGTGCATGCCGGACCTGACCGTCACGGCTGCCAAGGAATCCGGCGAGCGCGCCTTTGCCATGGCGGGGCTCAAGCCGTCGGATGTCGATGTGGCCGAGCTCTATGATGCTTTCACCATCAACACGCTGCTGTTCCTGGAAGACCTGGGTTTCTGCGCCAAGGGTGAGGGCGGCCAGTTTGTCAGCGGTGGCGGCATTGCGCCGGGCGGGCGGCTGCCGGTGAATACCAATGGCGGTGGCTTGTCATGCGTGCATCCTGGGATGTATGGGATGTTCATCACCATTGAGGCGGTGCGGCAGTTGCGTGGGGAATGTGGGGAGCGGCAGGTACGGGATGCCGAGGTTGCCGTGGTGCATGGGAATGGGGGGACGTTGTCGAGTCAGGCTACGGCGATTCTGGGGACTGGGGCGACGGTTTAAGGC
>NZ_JBYTAG010000075.1:0-33387 GCF_058787995.1 Cupriavidus sp. FW305-27 | reverse complement strand
GGATGGGAAGGCGGCGGCCGGGGCTGGTGGGGTGAGTCTGGCGGCGGGTTGAGGCGATCGCCAAATGTTCCGTTCTTTCGTCACTTATTCAGAAGTGACGAAAGAACGGAACATTCACTCCTACCTAAACCCCACCACCACCTCATTGCTGCGCCCCTGCAGCACCGGCACCAGGCTGCCCTGCCCCGGCACCCGGAACGCAAACACAAAGCCCTTGGTGGCATCATCCCCGAAGAACGCATCGGTCTTGCCTTCCGCCTGCGGCAGCAGCACGCAGCGCTGGGCATTGCAGAGATAGGCTTGCAGTTCCAGCGGTGGGGTCTTGGCGAAGCTGTAGCGCCAGCGCACCGACGTGATGACCCCTTCTGACTGCGGCAAGACGCCGGTGGGCAGGATCGGCGGCGACACCGCGCGCTGTCCGCGGCCGTGGAGTGCCGGCCCGTTGACCGATCCGGTCCAGGCGTGGCGGGTGCCGCCCTCGATGGCGGCCCAGGCGCAGGCCGATGCGGCAGCCAGCAGCCAGCAAGCGCCGCGCGCGGCGCGGCCCAGCGCCTGCATCACAGCAAGCCGCGCAGCTGGTTGCGCAGCCGCGTGATCGCCTGGCCGCGGATCTGGCACACGCGCGACTCGGTCACATCGAGCACCGCGCCGATCTCGCGCAGGTTCAGCTCCTGGTCATAGCACAGCGACAGCACCAGCTTCTCGCGCTCCGGCAGCCGGTCGATGGCGCGGATCAGCGCCTCGCGCATGCCGCTTTCCATCAGCACGGTCAGCGGGTTGCCGTCATCGCTGCCGCCAAGGTGCCGGTCCAGGAAGTCTTCTTCGCCGGAGCGCTCGAAATCCTCGTAGTGCAGCAGCTGGCAGCCATAGACCTCATTGAGCAGCAGCTGGTATTCGTCCAGCGCCATCTCCATGGCCTCGGCCACTTCGGAGTCGAGCGGCGCGCGCCCGAGCTTCTGCTCCAGCCCGCGCTGCGTGCGCTCGATGCGCCGGGTGAACTGGCGCAGGCTGCGCGACTGCCAGTCGTTGGCGCGCACCTCGTCAAGCATGGCGCCGCGGATGCGCTGGCTGGCGTAGGTCTCGAAGCGCGCGCCGTGGGTGTCTTCATAACGCTTGGCGGCATCCAGCAGGCCGATCATGCCGGCCTGGATCAGGTCGTCGATCTGCACGCTGGCAGGCAGCCTGGCGGCCAGTTGCAGGGCGATGCGGCGCACCAGCTGTGCATGCGCCTTGACCACATCGGCCTGTTCGAGCTTTCCCTGGATCGTGTACATGGTGCAATTCTCGTGAATGCTGGATTGCTGGACCGCCGAAACGTGCGGCGGGGGCTGGCTCAGGGTCTGGTTCGGTTGGATGGCATGGCTGGCAGGCTCAGGCCATTGCGGCTGCGGGCGCGGACGTGTCCGCGCGCAGCGGCCAGGCACCGATGCTGCCGGCGGTGCGGCGCAGCGCGGTGGTGGCCGGCGCCGCCGGAAACGCCTCGACCACGCAGCGCCCCAGTTGCACGCCGCGCGCCACCAGCGGGTCGGATGGCAGCCAGCCCGCGCACAACGCCTCAATGCCCAGGTACTGGCTGGCCGTGCGCGCGAGGTTGCGCAGGATCGCCTGCACCGTAGCCTCGCTCGCCGCCATGTTGACGATCAGGTGGAACTGGCGCCAGGCATACAGGTGGTGCAGGCGCTTGATGCACGCGTAGGCGGCGGTGATCGACGCCAGTTCAGGCCGCATCACGATCAGCACGTTGTGCGCGCCGCCCGCGAGCGGCGACAGCGCGCCGTCGGTATCGACGCCGGCATCCACCAGCACGCTGCGAAAGCCGCTCGCGGCAGCGGCCGGCAAGGCGCAGCCCGGCACAGGCCGGCCAGCCGGCAGCACCGACAGCACGCCACCGGGACCGGTGCCTGCAGCAGCTTCCAGCGACAGGCGGCCTGCGCTGACATCGGCCAGGGTGCCGGCGGGCCTGGCGCCGGACAGCCGCGTGGCGCACGCCGCGGCGGCGTCTTCGTCGACCAGCAGCACGCGTTCGCCCTGCATGGCCAGCGCGTGCGACAAGCCCAGCGCCACGGTGGTGGCGCCGGCACCGCGTTCGCTGGCGACCACGGCGATACGGCGCGTCGTGCGCGGCGCCAGCATCCGGCGCAGGCTCTCGGCCTGGTCCATGGCGAGGGCGCTCACTGCAACACCTCCATCGCTTCAGCGGGCACGGCGGTGCCGCGGCCCGGATAGTTTTCCAGCACGTCGAGCAATGCCAGCATGCGGCCCATGCCTTCATTGAGCACCGTGCCCGGCACCGGCACGCCCTGGCGCACCGTGCGGCCAGCCAGGCGCGCGAGGAAGGCGGGCGCGGCCGCGGTCGGCGCGTGTTCCAGGCGCAGCACCGACAGGCCCAGCTGCAGTGCGGCCAGCGCGGCGCCGGCGGCGTGGCCGCTTTCGGCGTCCTGGGCGAAGTGGTCGATGGCGTGGCGCAGCGTGCGCAGGCGCGCATCGGCTGCGTCGGTCCACAAGGCCCAGCGCGCCACCTGCGCGGCATCTTGCGCCAGCGCCGGGTCGCACAGCAGGTAACGGGTATCCAGCAGTTCGCCGGTGGCGCGGTCGGCCAGGCGGGCCACCACCAGGCAGGCATCGATGCCGCCTTCGGGCGTGCCCTTGCCGCGCACCGGGCTGTCCGGCACGCGCACTTCGGCGCTGGCCAGCCAGCGCACGGCTTCACGCTCGCGCACGGTGTCCTCGCCCACGGCGTGGAAGGTCAGCGTGTCGGCCAGCGCATCGAGCTTCCAGGCGGCGCCGGCGCTGACCACGCGCGCGGTCTTGCGCGCGCTGGCCACCCAGCGCTCGCCGGCCTGCTGCCAGCGTGCCAGCGTGGCGGCGGTCGGTACGGCATCGATCAGGTTGACCACCTTGCGCGCGGCGCTCATGGCGGCGCGCAGGCTGGCGGCATCGGACTCGGCCTCGCCCAACGGCTGGCCGGCACGGCCGGTCGGGGTCACGGTGGCGGCCAGCGGCATGCCGTCGCGGTCGGCGAGCCACAGCGTGTGCTGCATCGGCTGCGGCGTGCGGCGGCCGGGCACGGCCACTTGCAGCGTGGCGGCACTGGCCAGCACGTACTGCTCGCACTGGCGGGTCACGTCGCGGCAGACCGCTTCGCGCACCTGCTGCGACATCGCGCGCAGGGCCGGGGCGCCGGCGCTGCGCTGTTGCCACAGCGAGCGCGCCAGGTCCAGACCCAGGCCCGCGCCATTGAGTTCCGCCACGCACTGGCTCAGCGCGTCGGCGCTGTCGGTCAGCGAGCGCAGCACCTCGTCGGCACCGCCACGCGCGGGGGCCTCGTCATCGGTGCCGGCGCTGCGCCGGCGTGCGGCGTCCGCATCGGCAAATACCGAACCGCGGCGCGGCGTCAGGAAGGCACGCTCCACCAGCGCGGTGCTGTTGGCCAGCTCAAGGTGCTCGGGCACGCGCTGGCCGGTAGAGGCGTAGAACACCGGCAGGCGGTGGCGGATCACCACGTCCAGCACCGAGCCCAGGTGGGTGGCCTCATCCAGCTTGCTGATGATGCAGCCGTCGATGCCGCCCCCATCGGGCGCGGCGTCATGACGGTAGGCATGCACCACTTCATTGAGGGTATCGCCGTGGCTGGCGCCGTTGAGCAGCAGCACGCGCTGCACCGGCGCCGGCACGCCGGCCAGCATCGCGATCTGTTCCGACAGGCTGCGGTCGCGCTGGCTCATGCCGACGGTGTCGATGATCACCAGGTGCTTGTCCTTCATCGCCGCCAGCGCGAAGCGCAGGTCGGCGGCATCCTTTACCGCATGCACCGGCACGCCCAGGATGTCGCCGTAGATGCGCAGCTGCTCATGCGCGCCGATACGGAAGCTGTCGGTGGTCAGCAGCGCCAGCTTGTCGGCGCCGTGGCGCAGCACGAAGCGCGCCGCCAGCTTGGCCGTGGTGGTGGTCTTGCCTACGCCGGTGGGACCCACCAGCGCCAGCACGCCGCCTTGCGCGAACAGGCTGTCCTCATCGCCCAGCACCGGCAGCTTGCTGGCCAGTTCGGTGCGGATCCAGCCCATGGCCGCGGGGCGGTCGTAGCCCAGCGGCAGCCGCGCCAGCAGCGTGCGCGCCAGCTGCCCGGAGAAGCCGGCGCCGACCATCCATTCAAACAGGGATTCGCGCAGCGGGTCGCTGGCGGCCACGCCGTGCGCTGCCGCGCTTGGAACCGCGCTTTGGGCAGGGCTGATCCCGGCCAGCTGGCGCTCCAGCATTGCGCGCATCGATTGCAGCTCACCGCGCAGGTCGCCGATGGCGGTGGGCTCGGCCACCGGCGCGGGCGGCACGTAGACCTGCGCCGTGGCCTGCACGCTGCCCAGATCCGCATCGCGCATGGCGACGATCTCCACGCCGCCCTCGACGGTGCGGTTGGACAGCACCACGGCGTCCGGGCCCATGGCTTCGCGCACCTGGCGCATGGCTTCGCGGCCGTTGGCCGCGACAAACTTGGCTACGCTCATCTATGACTCCTCACGCGCCGATCATGGCGGTGATGCGGATATTGCGGTTGTCCGGCACCTCGGCATGCGACAGCACCCTCAGCTGCGGCATGGTGCGCCGCAGGAAGCGCGCCATCAGCGGGCGCAGCTGCGACGGCACCAGCAGCACCGGGTCCATGCCCAGCTGCTCCTGGCGCGTGACCGCGCCCTGGGTCTGCTGCAGCAACGCATCGGCCAGGCCCGGCTCGATCCCGCCGCCATTGGTCAGCGCCTGCGACAGCACGCGCTCCAGGCCGGCATCCAGGCCGATCACCTGCAGGTCGGCGTTGTTCGGGAACAGCTGCTGCGTGATCGCGCGGCCCAGCGCCACGCGCACCATCGCGGTCAGCTCGTTCGGGTCGCTGATCTTGGGCGCATGCTCGGCCACCACATCCAGGATGGTGCGCATGTCGCGGATGGGAACGCCTTCGTCCAGCAGGTTCTGCAGGATCTTCTGCAGCGCGGTCAGCGAAATGGCCTTCGGCACCAGGTCTTCGGTCAGCTTGGGCGAGTCCTTGGCGATGCGGTCCAGCAGCGCCTGCACTTCCTGGCGGCCTAGCAGCTCGGCGGCGTGCATGTGGATCAGGTGGTTCAGGTGCGTGGCCACCACGGTGCTGGCATCGACCACGGTATAGCCGTAGGACTGCGCCTGCTCCTTGATGCCCGCGTCGATCCATACCGCCGGCAGGCCGAAGGCAGGATCGCGCGTGGCCGCGCCAGGCAGCGTGCCGCTGACCTGCCCGGGGTTGATCGCCATCCACTGGCCCGGCATGGCTTCGCCGCGGCCGATCTCCACGCCCTTGAGCGTGATGCGGTAGGCGTTGGGCTTGAGCTCCAGGTTGTCGCGGATATGCACCACCGGCACCAGGAAACCGATCTCCTGCGCCACCTTCTTGCGGATGCTCTTGATGCGGCCCAGCAGCTCGCCGTCCTGCGCGCGGTCCACCAGCGTGATCAGGCGGTAGCCCACTTCCATGCCGAGCGGGTCGACCAGCGTGACGTCGTCCCAGCTCGCTTCAGTGGATTCCTGCGCCACCGCCGGGGTGCGCTCCTCGCGCTGCTTGACCTGCTCCTGCGTGGCGGCGCGGCGCGACATATAACGGCCCATCCACACCAGCGCGCCCGCCAGCAGCAGGAAGGCAAAATGCGGCATGCCCGGGATGATGCCCATCAGGCCGATGATGCCCGCGGTCAGGTACAGCACGCGCGGGTTGGCAAAGAGCTGGCCGGTGAGCTGCTCGCCCACGTCCTGCTCGTTCGACACGCGCGACACGATCACGCCGGCGGCGGTGGAGATCACCAGCGCCGGGATCTGCGCCACCAGGCCGTCGCCGATGGTCAGCAGCGTGTAGTTGTGCACGGCGGTGCCGAAGTCCAGGTCGTGCTGCACCATGCCCACCACCATGCCGGCGGCAACGTTGATGAACATGATCAGCAGGCCCGCCACGGCATCGCCGCGCACGAACTTGCTGGCGCCGTCCATCGCGCCGTAGAAGTCGGATTCCTGCGCCACTTCGGCGCGGCGCTTCTTGGCGGCGGCCTCGTCGATCAGGCCGGCGTTCAGGTCGGCATCGATCGACATCTGCTTGCCGGGCATCGAATCCAGCATGAAGCGCGCGCCGACTTCGGCGATACGCCCCGCACCCTTGGTGATCACCATGAAGTTGATCACCACCAGGATCGCGAACACCACGATGCCGACCGCGAAGTTGCCCCCTACCAGGAAGTGGCCGAAGGCCTCCACCACCTTGCCCGCGGCGTCCGGGCCGGTATGGCCTTCGAGCAGCACCACGCGCGTGGAGGCCACGTTCAGCGACAGGCGCAGCAGCGTGGTGAACAGCAGCACCGCCGGGAAGGCGGCAAAGTCCAGCGGCTTCTGCGTGTACATGCTGACCAGCAGCACCATGATCGCCAGCGCGATATTGAAGGTGAACAGCAGGTCCAGCACGAAGGCCGGCAGCGGCAGGATCATCATCCCCAGGATCATGATGATCAGCAGCGGCCCGGTCATGGCCTTGAGCTGGCCGGCGGAGCGCAGGCCGGGCAGGTTGAACAGGTTGCTCAGAGCGTTCATTCGCGCATTTCCGGTACGGCGAGTTCATCGGGCACCGGCAGGTCCGCGGGTGCCTGCGGCTGCGGGCCCTGCGAGTAATGCCAGTGCTTCAGTTGATAGACCCAGGCCAGCACTTCGGCCACGGCGGTATACAGTCCGGCGGGGATTTCCTGGCCCAGCTCCACGTGGCGGTGCAGCGCACGCGCCAGCGGCGGGGCCGACATCAGCGGCACGCGGTGCTCTGCAGCCAGCTCGCGGATGCGGGCGGCAATATCGCCGGTGCCCTTGGCCACCACGCGCGGCGCGCCCATGCGCCCCTCCTCATAGCGCAGCGCCACGGCAAAGTGGGTGGGGTTGGTCACCACCACGTCGGCCTTGGGCACCTCGGTCATCATGCGGCGGCGCGCCATGGCGCGCTGCTGCTGGCGGATGCGGCCCTTGATATGCGGGTCGCCCTCGCTTTCCTTGAATTCCTGCTTGACCTCTTCCTTGGTCATGCGCAGCTTCTTGAAGAACTCCCAGTACTGCCACGGCACGTCGATGGCCGCCACCACCAGCAGCGACAGCGACACCACCAGGCAGCAATACATGACCAGGTCGACCATGTGCAGCAGCGCTTCCTGCACCGGCGCATTCATCAGCGCGATGGCCTCGGGCAGGCGCCGCCACAGCACCCAGGCGCCCACGCTGCCCACCAGCAGCGACTTGGCCACGGCCTTGAGCAGCTCCACCAGCGAATGCGCGGAGAACATCCGGCCCAGCCCCGCCAGCGGCGACAGGCGCGAGAACTGCGGCGCGAAGGACTTGCCCGAGAACACCCAGCCCCCCAGCAGCAACGGCGCCGCCAGCGCCGCAACGCCGAACAGGAACAGCAGCGGCAGGAAGGCCAGCAGGCTGTCCCACACCATCATGGCAAAGCGCGACAGCATGCGCGAGGTATCGAACGCCGTTGCCGGCTCGAAGCGCAGCGCCCCCTGCATCACCTGGTTCAGGCTGCGGCCCAGATGGCCGCCCAGCGTCCACAGGCCGGTCACGCCGGCGATCAGCATGACGAACGTGGCGAGCTCGCGCGAACGCACTACCTGCCCCTCCTCGCGCGCCTTTTCCAGGCGCCGGGGTGAGGCGGGTTCGGTTTTCTCGAGGTCGCTTTCTTCGGACATCCATGCTCCGTGCGAAGCGGCAGGCCGCTATTCGTCAGCAGGGATTATCGAAGCGGGACAGCCTTCCCATTCATGGGAAAAGGCGGGGGAATTGGGTGTTGTTTGGGAAATCGGGGGCCTGGTAGCGTTAACGGCGCCTGAGGGGCAGGACTTTAGGGGGGACGGAGGGCGGGCATCGGGGGATGCCCGCGCGAACTACGGCAGGCCGGCCCTCTCACAAACCAGGGCCATAATAGTCAGTCCGTGCCGTACTTCGGCGACCGCGGCCCATACAGGATTCCGCCAGGCGTACCCGCCGAGAGCAGTTGCTGGCTAGTCCTGCCGGCCACCCCATAGGCGGCATCCGACACGCTGCTGATTGCGTGTGCAATGGCCGTGCCGATCAGCGCGCCGATCAACCCACCGCCAGCGTTACCCGACTGATTGTTGGCAGCCGACGCCTGTCCGGTCCAGAGCGTCTTGCCCGTCCTCAGGTCCAGGAGCTTTGCTTCGGCGGCGACAACGGTGGTGCTGCTGACGACCTGGTACTTCGGACCATAGTCGGTCACGGTGATGTACAGCGCGGTGTCCGCGCCGAAGATTTCGCGCAGCTTCGCGGGTGCCACCGCGTGGATGTCGCCCGGTATCGTCAGGCCGTTCTGGCGAAAGGTCTCGTCAACCAGCGCGACCGGCAGCACGTAGTAGCCGGATTCGGCCAGCGGCTGCGTGGCCTGCGACAGCAGGGCGTAAGTGGCCTTCACGTCCGGCGAGTTGTTCAGCGGCGGCAGCACCACGATCGAGCGGGGGTGGCTTTCCTTGAAGGCGGCGTAATCCACGTTCTTCGTCGGCGCGGCACAGCCGGCTGCCAGCGTGGCGACGCCCAGCAGCATCAGGACGCGATGGAACAGCTTGCTCATTTCTTCTCTCCCTTGCTTTTGACGTTCTTCAGCAGGAAGTCCACATAGGCTCCCGACTCGGGAAACAGCGCCTTCTCGGTCTGGAATTCGCGGACCATTTCGTCATCCTTGCCGATATCGGCATACAGCATGCCGAGGTGCGCGTGGTAGCCGGGCGGCGGGGTATTGCCGGCCGCCATGATTTTCTGCAAGTCGCGCTCCAGCACCTCGATCTGGGCTTGCTTCGGTTCACCCTTGAAGTACTGGTAGACCTGCGGCTGGTAGCCTTCCCACTGATACAGGGGCTTGGCGGGAGCCGCGCAGCCCGCCAGCAATGCGCTTGCGACCAGGGCAGGCACCGCCAGGCGCTGCGGCCGGAACAATGTCTTCACGATTTCTCCTTGGCTGTTTTTTTGGAATCAGGGGGTGACGGGCTTCCAGGCGCCGCTTTCGATGCCGCTGACCAGGTTGGTCACGGCTTCGCGCATGGCGAGGTCCAGCACCTTCCCGTTGAGCGTCGAGTCATAGCTGGACGTGCCGCCAAAGCCGATTACCTCCCGGCTCGACAGCGCGTACTCGCCTGCACCCTGGGCGGTGAACACGACTTCCGAGGTCGCGATATTCACCACGTTGAGCGCGACCTTGGCATACGCGACCTGCGACTTGCCGCGGCCCAGGATGCCGAACAGCTGCTGGTCGCCGGTTTCCTTGCGGCCGAACTCGGTCACGTCGCCGGTGATCACGTAGTCGGCCCCCTTCAGGCGCTGAGCCTGGCTCTTGATGGCTGCCTCGCGCTTGATCTCGTCCATGTTGTCGCGGTCGAGCACATTGAAGCGGTTGGTCTGCTGCAGGTGCGTGATCAGCACGGTCTTGGCCTGGCCGCCCAGCCGGTCGACGCCGTCGGAGAACACGCCGCGCATGTAGCTCGAACGGTTGTCGAACTTGCCGACCGAAATCGGCGTGCGGACGCCGGCGTAGGGACGGCTGGCGCTCTCTACTTTCTGCACCGGCAGCGCCGTGGACGATTCGGTGGCACAGCCGCCGAGCATGGCGAGCAGCCCGGCCGCGGCGACCAGGGATATGGCCGTCACTTTGTTCATGCGATCTTCTCCTTCAGTTGGGTCAACACTACATTCATGCTCTGTCACAGCAGCAAGTCGATACTCCGCACCGTTCGGGCGGATCAGAACTCCACCCCGATCTGCGCAGCGAGATTGGGCTGGCGCGTGCGGAAGAACTCGGGCTTCCTGACCGGCCAGCCGAGCGTTACCTCATAGGTCAGCGCGGCAAAGCCGCCCATGGCCCAGCGCCCGCGCGCGCCGATCACCGCGCCCATCAGGGTCTGGCCGACCAGGAATGCCGCAGACGGGCCGCTGACGTGGCCGGCGTCGAAGCCGACAAAGGCTTCTTGTCCAGTATTGCCAAGTTGCCAGGCCACGTCGTTGCGCCAGGTCACGCCGTTCTCCGCGGCCAGCGTCAGCTGCTCATCGAAGCCGCGCACCGAGTAGCGGTTGCCGATAACGAAATAGTCGGAGGGCAGGATGCGGGTGTGCGCGTACTGCATGCGCAGGTTGCCCTGGTAGCGCAGGCGCTGCCCGGCGACCTGGAACGGCACCATCAGGCCCGCGTTGGCGAGCAGCAGTTCAGACTTGCCGCCCCAGTCCGGATCGCCCAGCACGAAGCCGGGCGTCTTGGAATGCGCGGGCAGGGATGCACGCCAGGCCGCGCCGATATCCAGCACCGTGTTGCCAAGGTACTGGCGATGCGAGGCACCGACCTCGTAACCGACGAAATCCCGACGCTGCACGGCGATGTCGATGCCGTCCAGCGTGGTGCTGGCGGTCTTGCGGAACACCTTGCCGTACAGGCTGGTCTTGCCCGAGGCGTTGCGAAACGGCACATAGCCCAGGCCCGCCTCGATCTGTGTGCTGCGCCCGCCGTAGGCGATATCGCCCTCGAAGCCCGCCACGGTCTGGTGGTATTTCGACTGGTTGGCGTTGAAAAAGGCGTTCCAGTAGCCAAACGGAATGCTGTAGTTGATGGCCGACGAGCGCGCACCGGCCGCGCCGTTGCCGAGGTTGGCATTGGTGTTGCCGGAAATGGTCAGGCTGTCGTACAGGAACAACGGCGAATCCACCGTCAGCGTGCCGCCCATCTGGTACTTGCCGGTGTTGTCCAGGCCGGCGTTGTCACCCGTGATCAGGGCATGCCAGCGCTTGCCGGTGCCGGGCTTGACGACCAACTCGGTATCGCCTGGCTTCTCTCCCGGTACCAGGTCGATACTGGCGTCGGCCTGGCCCTGCAGACGACGCATGTTCTCCATGCCCTGGTCCAGGTCGCGCTGGTTCACCAGCCCTCCCGGGCGGGTCGGCAGCGCGGTTCGCCACCAACCGGGCGTGCCCTCGGCCTTGACGCCGGTGATGTGTCCGGCCACCACGCGCAGCCGTAGTTCACCGCTGGCGAGGCTTTGCTCAGGAATCAGCACGCGCGTGGTCATGTAGCCTCGGACTACCAAGCGTGCGGAGAAGTAGTCCTGGATGGCTTCCAGCCCCTGGCCGCCCACGCACTGACCGGGCAGGATGCTGGCCTCGGCTTGCAACCACTCGAACTCATCGGCGTCTTCCCAGTGCACGGTCTTGATCGGGAAGCAGGGGGATTCGTTGCGGAGGATCAGCGGGCCTGCCAGGGCCGGCTCGGCCGGACCCGGCGTCAGCACATCGGGGCGGGCCATGGCACGTTCGCGCGCGGCCTCCTGCTGTTGTTCCTGGCGGCGCTCGATGGCGTCGTTGGGGGTAACCTGCGGGAAGAAGGGTTGGGCCTGGGCGGCGGCCAGGGAGGGCAACGTCAGCAGGAACGGGACAAACGGGAAGACGCCGCGCGCCTTGCGACGCGCCTGAGAATCTAGTCGCATTGGAGATGTACCTATTCTTCTTGCGTATCGCTCGCGGAGACTTCGCCGTGCACCGGTGAACTCTCTCTTCCAACGAGAAGGGAACCAAGGCCAAAGATCGCCAAAGCGAACCCCATTAGCGAGAGCAAATTGACCTGGGTAAGCAGCTGCAGTGCCGTCACAATGATCTGCATCAGCATGATGCCTACGCAAAGGCGCCAGGCCAGGTCACTGGGATCGTTCTGCAGCTTGTGCGACAGATACACCATGCCGACAGTCCAAAAGAAGTTCTGAACGGCTGGCGATGCAAACCTTCGATATAGCGCCTTACGCTTTGACGACATTGATCTCGACAGTCCTGATCCGGGACACGACGCCTGGGACAAAAAGGGGAGACGTCATGCGCCTAGAATGAGGAGACGGTCATAAAAATTGACTGCAGGCAATCCTTCAGATTTCTAGCTTCAGTTCCTCGAGCATGAAATGACAAGCATCATTTTCGGATTGAAACTCTCTTAACGGACGCTCGCCCCCTCTCTCGACGAAGAAGACATGCCACGTTCCACTACGCTCCTCGAGACACAGCCTCTCATCTCTCCATCCGGACAAGGAATAGACACGGCGCGGAACGCCGAGTCGATCTAGTTCACTTTTCAATTCCTTGGCATTCACTGCGTTCTCCTCAATGCGCCACGATTGATCAAATTTCGAACCGATTCATCAAATTTGTATTGAGTTCCCATACCTTCATAGCCAAACCAAGGTCTAGTTGGGCCTGCAGTTACTTCAATAGGTCGAGTGACTTCATACACATGGTATGGGGCACTATCGGACCCCGGGCGAAGTGCACGAGATCTATATGAAGCACCGGCTTCAGCAACGAATGTACCTTGCACAGAACCATATCGGTCCACGAATTGTCCTGGGAAAAGGGTGTAGCGCTCTCCTGTACCGGGGACAAATCCGTTATTAGGCGGCCATTCATTCAGCTTATTGAAGTTTGAACCTGCGCGGGCAGCCGCACTTTCCGCGACGTTTCCTTCGACTCTCGCCCGAATCGCTGCCTGGGACGCTACTGCGTCATCGATGGCCCCCATTGTTGGTATGCCAAACAATGGAACACGGCCAAAATTTGGCGCCCCATCTGCATCCCCAAAGGCAAACTGCGGTAGTACCCCCCGTTGAGACTGAGCATACTCTTTAGCCAGCGGCGAATTGGCCGGCTGTGACAGTAGCGCGGCCTGCGCCTTCATATATTGGTCGTAAGTAACGCCTTCCGATTTCGCTACACCCTTCTCATCGTAATAGGTACCAAGCACGACGCCCATTGCCTTTTCCATCTGCTCTGGGGTCATGCCCGCCTTGGCCGCTTCCTTTGCCGCAACCGTCTTCATGTCCTCGGACTTGGCATAAGTCAACTGGCGATTGAAGCGGTCTACATTTGAGGCGGTCGACGCGCCAGAACCGCCGCCAATCACCGCACCGATACCGCCTGCGGCGATATTGCCGGCGATGTTGGCAATAGCGTGATCGAGGTCGGTATTTCCAGTATTGACGTTGGTATAGACAGCATTCACGCCATTCTGAATCTTCGGTGCCGACAGTGATGCGCCTGCTGCACCGGCAGCTCCGGCCAACGCATTGCCGCCACCCAGGCCGGCAACGAGCGCACCGCCCGCACCGTGCAGCGCGGCGCGATAGTCGCCACCTTCCTTCCAGCCGTCAATATCCGACTGAGCCGCCGTCATGGCCGCCTGGTTTTCGGCGCTGGGATCCTGCTGATACGCTTGCGCAGCGGTCTTGTACCGATTCTGCGCTTCCTCCTGCTTGGCGTTGGCAACCTGGCCTACCGTCTTAGCAACCGCCTCGCCAGCCGCCTGCGCCGCCGCCATCATGTCGGCCTGCTTGTCGAGCACGTTCATCAGGTCGGGGTTCTTGCCCACCGTGGTATTGGTGCCGACGGTGTCACGCCTGAGGTCTGCCAGATCCTGCTTCTGACTGGCTTCGTCGCGGATGGTAATGGTCCCATCCGCAATCGCGCTGCGCGCCACGCCGTCCTGGCTGCCGCTCTCGTGCTGCGGAACCATGGGACTGATGCCGCCGGTGTTTCTGCCGGAAGTCTGGCCGCTGTTTTTCTCACCGTTCTGCGGACCCGCGGTAATGCCCCCAGACACACCAAACGAGGTCGCGCTGTAGTCCGAGTGGTTCTGCATATCGCTGAAACTGAGCGTGCCGGTATCAAGGTGGTTCTTGTCCTTGCCGGCAACACTGGCGATCACCGCGCCCTTGAGGTCGGTGTTGCCTTCCACGCGGATGTCGAAGCCGCCGTCGCCCGCATGGATGCCCGACTGTTCGCTCACGTTCGCATAGTTGCCACTGGCCTTGCCCTTGCTTGCGGAGAAGCTGGCCGAGCCGCCACCCTGGCTGATGCTGAAGCCGCCACCGATGCTTTGCTGCCTGGCGCGCATCTCCTCGGTGTCCTGGCGGCTGGCGATGTTCAGGTTGCCACCCACGTCCCCCACCACCTTGCCGCCGCCGACCATGGCGCCCAGGATATTGGTGTCATTGCCCGAGACGAAGGTGACGGATTCCCTGCCGGTCACATGGCTGTTGGCCTGGCTTGTGCCTCCGCTGTCCGCGTTGCCCTTGGACTTGGAGGCCGACGCCGATACCCCGAACCCTTGCGCGCCGTAGGAGACCCCGACGCTGGCGCTGCTCGATTTGTTGGTGCTGTGGCTCTCGTTCATGTCCGTGGCTGACATGATATTGATGTCATGCTTCGCACCCAGCGCCACCTTGTTGGCATCGATGTTCGAGCCGATGACGTTCAGGTTGCCGGCTGTCTTGTTGCCATTGGCGTTCACGCCCGTCGCCATGAAGGCTGCCGTGCCACCCGCCGAGACATTGGCGCCGTTGTGGCTGATGCTGTCCTCGGTGAGGGTCCGCTTGCTCTGGCTGGTGCCAAATGAGAGGGTGACCGCAGCACCTTTTAACGGATCGCCCCCGGCCTGCGCCAGCGCCGCACCGGTATCGGCTACGTCGCGCGCTGCCGCGATGCCCCACAGTGCGGAAGCCCGTCCGTCCTGGCTCTTGCTGGCCGAGCTGACCTTGTTGCCCGCGTTGATCGCCGCGCCGATGGCGCCGCCCGACACGCCCAGCGTGAAGCCGCTTTGCCTGACCTCATGGGTTTCGTCGTGGTGCTGGCTGTTCTGCGCGGCCTCGATGGTCACGTCCGCCGCCACACCGGTAATATCCTGCCTGGCGATCAGGTCGCTGCCCGTGACCTTGAGCGTGCTGCCCGCTTTCATATGCACGCTGCCGTCGGTGGAGCCGATCAGACTGCCCGCCTGCTGCATGCCCTTGTCGTTGACGGTGTCCTTCTGCTCGCGCTTGCCGTAGGAGAGGCCGGAACCGGTGGCGCCGAAGCCGGACTTCTTCTCCTCCTTGAAGCTGTAGGACGACGAGGTGGTTTCGGCAGTGCCGATGGTGATGTCGCGCCTGGCGTCGAGATTCACGTCGTGCGTGGCCGCAATCGTGCTGCCCGAGGTGGTAAGGTCCCGCCCTGCCGCCATGTCAACCGTGTCGCCGGAGAAGGTGCTGCCCAGCGCCTCGGTGCGGCTTGCCGCATCGATGGTATGGGTGGACTTCTTCGACAGGAAGCCGCCGCTTTGCATCGACTGCTCGTCGCGTATCGCCACGCCGGCCTCGCCGGCCGTCACGTTGATATCGCGCCCCGCGCTGACCGCGATGGCATCATCGGCGCTCACATAGGCTGCCTTGGCATTGACGTCCTGGCCGGCAGCGAGCGTTATGTCACGGCCTGTGATCAGCGTGCCGATCTCTGCCGTGTGCACAACGCTGGAACGGTTCTTCGCGTCCGCGACGGCATCGAAGCCCTCGGCCACCTGCACCGTGTCCAGGTTGATGTCCCGTTCGGCGCCCATGCCGAGGCTGTCGGCTGCCGCGATGCTGGCCGCCTGGCTGTTGATGTCCCGGCCCGCCACAAAGACGGCATTGTCCGCCTCCACGCTGGCGACGCCGCTGATGACGGTGCGGCTGGCGGTGGATTCACCGACCCTGTTGCCCGCGGACGCGGTGGTGGTGGTCAGGTTGATGTCCCGGCCTGCGGTGACCGCCAGGTTGTCGGCGCTGATCCTGCCGGCCAGGTTGTCGAGGTCCTGCTTGGCATTCAGCCCCATGGCACCGGCTGACAGCGTGCCTCGCTCGTTGCGGATGTTGCCCGCATCGATCAGCATCACATCGCGTGCCGCGATGGTGCCGGTGTTCTTCACGTCCCCGTCGGTCCGGACCTTCGCGTTGCGCGCCGTGATCAGCGTGCCGTCGCCCTTGAGGTCGCCCGCGCGCACCTTCAGGTACACCTGCGGCACCAGCACCTGCTGCGTGGAGCCGTCCGGCAGCGTTACGGTCTTCTCCACCATCCAGACGATGTCGGTGGTGAGCGCCCGCATCTGCTCGGCAGTCAGTGCCGTGCCGACGTTCAGCGAGAACTGCCTGGCGAATTCGACGCCGGACTGCATCAGCGCCTGGTACTGGGCCTCGTTGCCGGTGTAGTCGCCCACGAAACGCTGACCGGTGCCAAGCATCACGGCGTCCGCCACCAGCCGCGCCTCGTAGAAGCCATCTCCCAGGCGCTTGAGGACCCTCGTCGGGTCCTGGCCCAACTGGGTCAGCATGAAATCGCTGGACAGCCACTGGCGTTGGTTGGTGAAGCGCGAATCGGTTTCGATCAGGTAGCGCGCACCGGGATCGGTCCGCGTGACGAACAGCGCGTTGGTCGGCATTGCCAGCGACGGCGTGACGGTGCGGATCACCTCGCCACCCAGACGCCCGCCGGCTGTGGCCCCTCCTGGGTTGAGCGCGACCTGCGTCAGGGTCGGCGCGCTGGCGATCGGTGTGACGCCCGCTCTCGGGTCGATGGCCGTGCCACTGCCCGGGACGGTCTGCAGATTCTGCTGCGTTGTGCCGGTTGCCAGTTGCAGCGGCAGCGTCACGTCGAGGGGCGGGATTTCCGCTGTGGTCGAGCGCCGGTCCGGTGCATTGACGCCGTGGTTGATGTAGTGCCACGCCTGTGTGCCGGTGACAGTCTCGAACCGGGTGCCGGTATATCCTTCGTTCCGCACCGGTGCCGGCACGTTCAGTGTTCCGCCGATGGCGATCTCGCTCTTGTCGTTGACCACGGCTCCATTGAGCGTGGCGTTGCCGCCGACCAGCAATCGGGCGGGATCGGTGTGCAAGACCACCTCCTCGCGCACTTGCGTCTGCTTGTCAACGGAATAGAAGTTATCGACGGTGCGCGCGTGGAAATCCTTGTTGAAGGCGATGATCTTGTCGTTCAGTGCCTCGTACCTGGCAATGTTGGCGTCATGCCAGTCCCGGTACTTCTGGTGCGCAGCGATGCAGGCGGGCGGGGCATTGACCTCGCAAGCGGCAGGGTATGGTGGCGGCGCACTGTCGGGACGCGCGACCTTCAGCTTGTCCCAGATCGGATGGTCGGGCGGGTAGTTGTACTTTTCCGCCATCAGCACCGGATTGCCGTTGACATCGTTCTCGAAGTGCAACGTGTAGGCCAGTCCCACCGGCGACCATGTGTTTTTCGGCATGCCGCCGTAGTAGTCCACGTAAAAGGGGTCCTGCCAGTACATTACCGGTCCCGCCTCGCCATCAGGGCGGCGCGACCAGTCGAACGGCGGCCCGAACTCCGCGAATGGATATTGTTCCGAGGGCAATAGCAGCAAGCGTGCGACGCCTTTCTGGTTGCCATCCCGGTACAGCCAGCCCAGGTCCGTGCCAGCATGGAAATAATCGTCCTTGCCGCTCCAGTCGAAGATGAGCGCCGTGGCCGGATCGATATCTTCCAGGGAGCCTTTGAGGCGATAGACCAGCGTCCTTTGGACGCCAGTGTCCGTCACCTGGGTCTCGAAATGGCTGCTTTCGTTGCGAATGCTGGCCGCTTTGATGTCGGCGTCGCGTGCGACATCGATGACGGCCGAGGCATTGGTAAGCGAGCTCGCCTGCCCCGTGGCCTTGCCATCGGCGTCCAGAGCACCGCCCACCCTCAGGTCCTGCGAGGACAGGATCAGCGCGTGTTCGCGGTTGACGATATCGGGCGCGCCAAGGTCCACATCGCCGGTGCGCGAGGCGATCACACCACCCTTGCCGGTGGCGGCGTTCCGGTCGTTCAGGATCAGCACGCCTGCGCCGATGGCAACAGTGTCCCCGAAGATGCGCTCGGTGTTGGTGACTGTCGTGCCGGCCTGCACGCGCACCGCGCCACCGTCGATCAGGCCGCTGTTGGTGACCGCCTGGTCGGCACGGATGGTGTTCGAGACCTGGCCGACCAACTCGCCCGAGTTGCTCACGTTGCGCCCGTGCACATCCAGCGCCTCGCCGGCGGTCATCTTGCCGCTGCTGGCCACATCCCCGCTGGTGTCCAGGCTCAGCGTCTTGCCGGCGGCCACGGTCTTGGTATTGTTGAAGTCGCCGGTCAGCCTGGCGCTGAGATCGCCTTGCGACTGGACCGTGCCGTCGCCGGTGAGAGTGTTGCCCTGGATGCCGAGCGAGGTATTGGCGGCGAGCAGGCCATCGGTGTTGGTGGTAGTGCCCACGTTCAGTTGCGCCGTGCCACCCGAGGTCACCTCGCCCCGGGAGTTGTCGAGCGTCGCCGCATCGGCGTCAAGCACGGCATCGGCGCGCAGCGCACCCTGGCCGTTGTCGATGGCATTTGCCGTGAGCTTGACGCTGGCGCCCTCCATGCCCCTCGGCGTCTTTTCGGTGCCACCCAGCGTGTCGCGGTTGACGAGGGTGCCCGCCTGCACGCCCAGCGTGCCGCCTGCATGCGTGAAACCCGCCGTGTTGTCGAAGGTGCCGGCAATCCGGAACCTGGCGTCGCCGTTCGAGGCGAGCTGGCCACCGTTGTTGGAGAGGCTGTCGCCGGTCATGGCGAGCGGCCCGCCCGACACGACCTTGCCGCCCGCATTGCCGAAGGTCGTCATGTTCACCGTGACCGACTGCTTGCCGGAGACCGTCCCGGCCTGGTTGCCGAAGGCGCCGGTACTCAGCGTCAGGTCGCCGTTGGCGACAGTGAGTCCCTGGCTGTTGTCGTAGCGCTGTCCGTGCGTGTCGGCCACGAGCAGCCCGGTGGACTGCACCACGCCCGCGCGGTTATCGAAGCGGCCGGTGTCGGCCTGAATGTTGGCCGCCGCGATCACGCCCGCGGTATTCGTGAGCGCCTGGCCGGCGGTATCCGCGTTCAGGGTCTCGCCGGCGGACATCTGACCGTGATCGTTCACGATGGCGCCGCCGGTGACGCGCAGATCGGTGGCGGCGAGTGCCTTGCCGCTGGTGTTGTCAAGCGCCCCGGTCACGGTCAGCTTGTCCTGTACCGAGCCGATCACGCCACTGCGATTGACCACACCGGGCGCCGCCACCGTGGTGGCGAGCGTCCCGGCCACAGCGCCGCCGGTGTTATCCACCGTCTGCGTTCCCTCGACGCCCAGCGCGCCGCCGCTGCTGATGGTGCCGCGCTGGTTCAGCACGCTGGTGCCACGCACGGTGCCGCCGTTGACGCCTGCCACGATGGCCGCTCCGCGATTATCGACCGTGCCTGCGGCACTTATCTGCACCGTGTTCGCTTCGAGCCGCGCGTTCCGGTGGGTGATGTCGCCCGAGGCTGACAGCCTGGCGGTGTCGTGCGAGGTGACTTTGCCGTTGGAGAGGTCCAGCGTCGGCGCCGACAGGTTGATGTCCGCGCCGGTCAGGATACTGCCGTTGGACCGGATGGCCGTACCTGCGGTGAGGTTGGCCGTGCCCGCGCCGGTCACGTTGGCATTGGCATCGACGCCTGCGCCGATGGTGCCGCTGTTGACGATACTGTCGGCCTGGCCCGTCAGGTCGGTGCCGGCGGCAAGCACGCCGCTATTGGTCAACTGGCCCGGCGTGGTAGTCGCGATGGCGCCGCGCGTCGTGATGGTGCCGGCGTTGTCGATGTTGGCGCCCGCCACCGTGGCACTGCCGTCGGCCTGCAGGCGGCCACCCGGCGCGATGCGTACGTCGCCGTTGTTGTCCACCACGATGTCGCCCGCGCGCGCCGAGATGCCGCCGCCGATATTGAAACCAACGCCTTTCTCGGTGCCGATGAGCCGTACCGAATTCGCGTACATCGATCCCAGCGCCGCCGCATCCAGCGCAAGTTGCGGCGCGGCGCCAGTGACAGCCTGCGGCGTGGTGTTGAGCGTCGCATGGTCAATCTGGTTTGCGCCGGTGATTGCGTTCAGATGCCTGGCCCACAGCTCGGCGTTGATGCTGATCGAGCGTGCCAGCAGATCGACCTGTGCCTGCGGGCTGGACAGGCCCTGCCCACCAATGGCAATGTTGCCCGCCCGCACGTCGAAGCCGGTGACATCCCCATCGGCGCCAAACACCGGGCGGCCCGTGGAGAGCGTGAAGCGGTCGGCATTGATCACGCCGCAGCCCGAGCAGGTAATGCCGGCAGGGTTGGCCAGGAGCAGGTTCGCCCGGCGCCCGGCGATCTCTTGCTGTCCCATAAGTTGCGACGGATTAGGCTGCATCACTTGCAGTACGATGTTGCTGGCGCTGTTGTTGCCCAGCTGCATGTTGCCCTGCACCCAGCCAGCAATCTGGGTCTGCGAATTCTGGCCGCTGTTGTTCAGCACTACGCCGGACGGTCCCACGCCGTACTGAATAAAGTTATTCACGCTGGTCCCGCCGTTGCGTTGCGGCGGGGCGATGTTCACTACCGGGACGCCGTTGGCCGCCACGCCCACCACCGGGCGTTGCCCTGGCGCGTTCCTGTCCACCTGGATCGGCAGCGTCTGTGCGTGTGCCGCCTGGTCCAGAACTGCCGGTAACCCCATCATCGCCGTTGCCAGCGCGGCACGCCACAACACCGGCGCGAAGGCCGTATTGCCACCGTTGCTCCCCACGCTGCCGTGGCGGCCTTTGGCGCGTCCCGTGGCACACTCCTGTACTGCCACCGGCATACCGCATGCGGCATTGAACACCAGACGATAGAGGTTCCTGTTCATTCGTATGCTTGGACGGAGCGGGTGCGCAGACGATTCGGCGGCGCCCGCCAGAGGCCAGACTGAGGCCAACGCTAGCCACTGTACCCAGCCAACTCTGGCGTCGGGGTCGGATGATTCCGAACTTCGCGGCGGATATTTCCGCAATTTTTCGGGACAATGCGGCACCCGGTCCAAGCATGACCCGGGCCGTCGCGCACCCGCAATCCGGCGCCGCAAAGGGCTTCAGCCTAGCGCACGCGAGAGGCTTCGCGCCTCACGCCATCACAATCCTTTACATTCCGCGGGGCGCGAATAACGCGGTTTAGCGGACGCCGTCTTGCGTGTGGTGGGCCAGTGCGTCCAGTACTGGCCACGAAGCGATCCCGACCTGGCAAGCTTCGCGTGTCAGTTGTAAATGGAGGGACAAGGCGCTCGGGAAGCCAGCACCAAAGGCGAGCGATTGACTCGCCCCAGGTAGGCGTTTGCCTCGGTGGCGCACGGCGAAGTCTCGCCTGCGCCCGACTCGGCGTGATGGCGTCTTTGCCGTGTGGTTCAACCGCTTTGAAATCGGGGAAGTTGACCTGCGCGCCGAGGAGGCGCGCGGCAGCCGATTGCACGGCTGCCCCCCCCCCCGCTAAACGTCAGTCAGTCTGCAATACCTGACCCTGCAGCACGGCCAGCTCACTCAACACCTGCGTCTCATGCGCCAGCCAGGCCGCGAGGGAAAGCAAGCTTTCCCACATCCCCTGCTCCAGATCCACCGGATCCAGACTCGAGGCACCATGATCGCTAGCCATGAGCAGAAGCCCATGAAGCTGCGCCGCACGTTGCACCGCAAGACTCAACGGATTTTCCCCCGGGCTATGGGCGGTCACGAGCATGTCGACACCATTGTGTTCCGCAGTAATACCGTGATGACTATGGCTATACATGGCGCACCTCCGCATGCGACGTCTGCGGGCGCTGATGCAGCGAGAAAGCGCGGGGGATAATCAAGCGCCCGGAATGGGCAAGGAAAGACTGATACATGGCACTACTCCCTCTCATACAGGTTCAGTCCCGCTACCCCGCTGCTAATCGGGGCGGGCGGGCGCAAGGCAGGGTTAGCAGACCGGTGAGAAGGAGCCGGCGAGCCCGAGGGCTCCCCCGCCATGGCCCGCCCATGGAAGAGGCGTGCGCAGTATGGCGGATGTAAGGATACCGCCAGAAGGCGGTCGGCTTCCCTCTCACTCAGGCTGCTAAACCCGGTCGCCACTATGCAGCGACGAACCCAGTATGAAGAGGGGCAGCAAGCGCGAGTATGGGCAAACTCTTAAAAGAGCGTCCATCGCTGGGTTGCCGGGGATGATGTGGGTGCGCAGGTGTTGATGCGGTTGACTTCGTGGATGCGCCGGCCCTCTCCCCCGCCCCTCTCCCGCAAGCGGGAGAGGGGAGAAAACATGCGGGAAGGAAACAAGCTGTCGGGCTCGCACGCAACCACGCTGTGCGAGAGCAGCGATGCACTCCGTGCCCTAGCCCAAGACCTGAGATAGCGCGTGCGCGCAGCGCAATCGAAGGCTTCCCGCCACCAGCCCAACCGAACCCTCAAAACCCCAAACTAGCCAACAAATCATCCACCTGCGCCTGGTCCGACACCACATCCGGCTTCCCTTCCGGATTCACCTGCGGCCCATTCATCAGCGTCGACGGCGCCTGCACTTCCACCCGCCGCTCGGACGGCACATTGTCGATCAGCACCTGCAGCAACTCCTGCTCCAGCGCGCGGATCATGTCCATCATCTTCTTGATGACCTGGCCGGTCAGGTCCTGGAAGTCCTGCGCCATCATGATGTCGAGCAGATGGCTGTTGGTGGCGCGGGCCTGGGCGGGTACCTCGGACAGGAAAGCGCGGGTGTCGAGCACCAGCGAGCGGGCGTCGGCCAGCTCCACCGGCTTCTCGAACCAAGCCTCCCAGCGCTTGTCCAGGGTTTCGGCCTGCTGCTCGATACCGGACTGGATCGGCTGCGCCAGTTCGACCGCGTTCAGCGTGCGCTCGGCGGCCTGCTCGGTCATTGCGGCGATGTAGTTGAGCCGGTCGCGCGCATCGGGGATGGCCTGCGCGGCGCGCTCGATCTCCTTGTCCAGGCCGAGCTCGCGCATATTGTCGCGCAGCATCCGCGTCAGGTTGCCGATGCGGATGATCAGTTGCTCGGCGGAATCATTGCTCAGGGTCGGGGTCATGACAAACGCGCCTCCGCCTCAGCCGCCGAGTTTCTCGAAGATCTTGGTGATCTTCTCGTCCAGCGTGGCGGCCGTGAACGGCTTGACCACGTAGCCGTTGGCGCCGGCCTGGGCCGCGGCGATGATGTTTTCCTTCTTGGCCTCGGCGGTCACCATCAGCACCGGGATCTTGCCGATATTGGCATCGGCGCGGATCGCCTGCAGCATGGTCAGCCCATCCATATTGGGCATGTTCCAGTCCGAGATCACGAACTGGAAGCTGCCATCCTTGGCCTTCTCCAGGCCGGCGGCGCCGTCCTCGGCTTCCTCGACGTTGACGAAACCCAGCTCCTTGAGCAGGTTGCGGATGATCCGGCGCATGGTCGGGAAATCATCCACGACCAGGATCTTGATGCTCTTGTCCACTTTGAGGGCTCCAGTAAATACAGTGTTGGCTTGTTGCCAGGACGAGCGCCGCGCGCCGGCATGCGCGCCCCGCTCGGCCCGATTTGGTTTACACCCGCTGCGCGCGCGTGCCGTATGTGGCCAGGCGTGCCATCACGCGCTGGGTCATCGCCGGCAAGGGCACGACTTCATGCACGCCGCCGGTGGCGATCGCCTCCTTCGGCATGCCAAACACAATGCATGTGTGCTCGTCCTGGGCCAGGTTATAGGCACCGGCCTCGCGCATGCGCAGCATGCCGCGCGCGCCGTCGCGGCCCATGCCGGTCAGGATCACGCCGATCACGTTCTTGCCGCCATGCTGCGCGGCCGAATCGAACAGCACGTCGACCGACGGGCGGTGGCGATTCACCGGCGCTTCCTGCGACAGGTGCGCGACATAGTTGGCGCCGCTGCGCGCGAGCAGCAGGTGCGAATCGCCCGGCGCGATATACGCATGGCCGGGCAGCACGCGCTCGCCGTGCACGGCTTCCTTGACGGTGATGCGGCACAGGCCATCCAGCCGCTGCGCGAACGAGCGCGTAAAGCCGGCCGGCATATGCTGGACGATCATGACCGCCGGGCTGTCGGGCGGCAGCGGCATCAGGAATTCCTTGATGGCCTCGGTGCCGCCGGTGGAGGCGCCCAGGATGATCAGCTTTTCGGTCGACAGCAGCGGGCTGCGCAGCATCGGCACGGGCTCGGTGCCGGCCGCCGTCGGCGCGGCCGGTTGCGCGGCCGCGCGCACGCGGGCGCGCGACGCGGCGCGCAGCTTGTCGGCGATGGTGTGGGTGTATTCCAGCAGCCCGTCGCGGATGCCCAGCTTGGGCTTGGTGACAAAGTCCACGGCGCCCAGCTCCAGCGCGCGCATGGTGATCTCGGAACCGCGCTCGGTCAGCGACGACACCATCAGCACCGGCATCGGCCGCAGCCGCATCAGGCGTTCCAGGAAGTCCAGGCCGTCCATGCGCGGCATTTCGACGTCCAGCGTCAGCACATCCGGGTTCAGGCGCTTGATCAGGTCGCGCGCCACCAGCGGGTCGGGCGCGGTGCCCACCACTTCCATGTCGGGCTGGCTGTTGATGATCTCCGTCATCAGGCTGCGGATCAGCGCGGAATCGTCCACGCAGAGCACCTTGATCTTGGCGGCTGTCATGATTGATCGTGCTTGTATTGGTTTCAGGCAAGCTGGCGCGAGAAAGACTGCCGCGCAAACAATTCAGGCGATTGCGCCGGCGCCCGCGCCGAGGTGGCAATGGCGCGGGCCAGTGCGCGCTCGTCGCGCGCCACCGAAACCTGGTCGTCCTGCCGCGTCAGGCGGCGCACCAGCGCCAGCCCGCCGACCGGGAAGTAGCTGACACGGCGCGCATGCGGGCCGCGCAGGTCCTGCGCCGCAACGCGGATCTCCTCGGTCTTCAGGTAGCGCAGGACGAAATCCGCGTTCCGCTCGCCGATATTCAGCGTGGTCATATTGGCCAGCACCGCCCCGCCGCCGAAGACCTTGGCCTCCAGCCGCTCGCGGCGCGCGCCCATCTTGAGCAGTTCGTTGATCAGCACTTCCAGCGCATAGCTGCCGTAGCGCATCGACGCCGACAGCATGCGGTCGGCGCTGCCGTCGTCATCGGGCAGCATGAAGTGGTTCATGCCGCCCACGCCGGCGCTCTCGTCGCGGATGCAGGCCGCCACGCACGAGCCCAGCACGGTGGTCAGCACCACGTCCTCGCGGGTCACGTAGTACTCGTTGGGCAACAGCTTGATGGCCTGCTTGCCGAACTCGCGGTCGAAATACGTGCGCGTGGCAAGCGCTTCGGGCAGATGGGGCGTGCGCATCACGGCCTTCCCGCCCTGGCCGCGTCCGGCGCCAGTTCATATACGGTCTGCCCGCGCAGCTGGAAGGCGCGCGTGACATAGGAGAAGTTCTCCGAGTGACCGGCAAAGAGCAGTCCGTGCGGCTTGAGCAGCGGCACGAAGCGCTCCAGGATGCGTCCCTGGGTCGGCTTGTCGAAGTAGATCATCACGTTGCGGCAGAAGATGGCATCGAACTGCTCGCGCATGCCCCAGTCGGGCGCGAGCAGGTTCAGCGGCTCGAACGCGATGGTGGCGGCCAGTTCCGGCTTGACCTTGACCGAACCGGTGCGCGGCCCGGTGCCCTTCAGGAAGAAGCGCTTGAGCCGTTCCGGCGACAGCCGCGCGACCTGCTCCGCGGAATACACGCCGCCGCGGGCCTTGGCCAGCACCTGGGTGTCGATGTCAGTGGCCAGCACAGTGCCGGCGCGGTCGCCCAGCGCCTCCGCCAGCGTGATGGCGATCGAGTACGGCTCTTCGCCGGTGGACGCGGCCGAGCACCAGACGCTGTAGGGGCGGCCGGTCTTTTTGGCGTGCTCGGCCAGCAGCGGGAAGTGATGGGCCTCGCGGAAGAACGAGGTCAGGTTGGTGGTCAGCGCATTGGTGAAGAACTCCCACTCCGAAGAGCGGTCGTCAGCATCCAGCAGCGCCAGGTACGAGGCGAAGTCCGACAGCTGCAGCGTGCGCAGCCGGCGCACCAGCCGGCTGTAGACCATCTCGCGCTTGTGGCTGCCCAGCGAGATGCCCGCGCGCCGGTGGATCAGTGCACGGATTTTCTCGAAATCGCGTTCGGTCAGCAGGAAGTCGCGCGCGTCGTCGCGCCGCAGGATGGCGCCCGGCGCAAGGACCGACCCGGTCTGGCCGGGAACGCTGGCGGCGGTGCGGAACGGCGTCATGGGATTTGCTTCAGTGGTGCGTGCGCAGGGTCAGGCCAGCTCGGCCTCGACCAGCGCCATCTCGGCGCTGGTCATCAGGCGTTCGATATCGATCAGCACCAGCATGCGGCCGTCGATGGTGCCCAGCCCGGTCAGGTGCTCGGTCGAGATCGACACGCCGAACTCCGGCGCGGGCTTGATCGCATCGCCGGTCAGCGTCAGCACATCGGACACGCCATCGACCACGATGCCGACCACGCGGCCGGCCACGTTCAGGATGATGACCACGGTCTGGTGGTCGTAGCGCACGTTGCCCAGGCGGAACTTCAGGCGCAGGTCGACGATCGGCACGATCACGCCGCGCAGGTTGGTCACGCCCTTGATGAAGTCCGGCGCGCTGGAAATGCGGGTCACGGTCTCGTAGCTGCGGATCTCCTGCACCTTGAGGATGTCGATGCCGTATTCCTCCGACCCCAGCGTGAAGACCAGGAACTCCTGGCCCGAAGCGTCGCTTCCGGGGGTATCGATGTGTCCGATGCCGGCCATGATGTCTAGTTCTCCTGTGTTTGGTCGGTTACTGCGCCAGCGCCGGTTCCTGCCGGCGCACGCCGGTGCGCTGCAGCGCGCCGACATCGACGATCAGCGCCACGCTGCCGTCGCCAAGGATGGTCGCCGCCGAGATGCACGGCACCTTGCGGTAGTTGGTTTCCAGGTTCTTCAGCACCACCTGGTGCTGGCCGATCAGCTGGTCCACCAGCAGCGCAAAGCGCTTGCCTTCGGCCTGCAGGATCACGGCAATGCCATGCGTCGGCTCTTGCAGCGCGTCGGCGACGTTGAAGACGCGGTGCATTTCCAGCAGCGGCAGGTATTCGCCGCGCACGTGCATGACGCGATCGGAGTTGGCGGCGGTGTGGACATCCTCGGCCTTGGGCTGCAGCGACTCCATCACGCAGTTCAGCGGCAGGATGAAGGTCTCTTCGCCCACCTTGACCGACATGCCGTCCAGGATCGCCAGCGTCAGCGGCAGCACGATGCGGATGGTGGTGCCCAGGCCCGGGCGCGAGCTGATCTGGACGTGGCCGCCCATCTCCTGGATATTGCGCTTGACCACGTCCATGCCAACGCCGCGGCCCGACACGTCGGTGACGACCTCGGCAGTGGAGAAACCCGGCGCGAAGATCAGCTGCCAGACTTCCTCGTCGGTGATGTTCTCCGACACCGGCAGGCCGTTCTGGATGGCCTTGGCCAGGATGCGTTCGCGGTTCAGGCCGCCGCCGTCGTCGCTGACTTCAATGACGATATTGCCGCCATGGTGCTGCGCGGACAGGATCAGCTGGCCGGTCGCGTCCTTGCCGGCGGCCACGCGCTTGTCAGGGGTTTCGATGCCGTGGTCCAGGCTGTTGCGCACCAGGTGCGTGAGCGGATCGATGATGCGTTCGATCAGGCTCTTGTCCAGTTCGGTGGCCTTGCCGAAGGTGATCAGGTCGATCTGCTTGCCGAGCTTGCTGGCCAGGTCGCGCACCAGCCGCGGGAAGCGCGAGAACACATAGTCCATCGGCATCATGCGGATCGACATCACCGCTTCCTGCAGGTCGCGCGCATTGCGCTCGAGCTGGCCCATGCCGGAGAACAGGCGGTCGAACAGCACCGGGTCCAGCGCCGAGGCGGTCTGCGCCAGCATCGACTGCGTGATCACCAGCTCGCCCACCAGGTTGATGATCTGGTCGACCTTTTCGGTCGGCACGCGGATCGAGCCTTCGCCGTGCGCGGCGCTCGCCTGCGGCTTGGCCTTCTCGCGCGCGGCGGCGGGCGCCGCCGCTGCGGGGGCGGGGGCCGTGGCGACCGGGACGGGCGCCTGGACAGGGGCCTCGACCACCGCGGGAGCAGCAGCAGGGGCTTCGGCTTCGATCACGATCTGGTCCAGGTCGATCACGAAGCAGCACACCGCGATGATGTCGTCGGCGCTGCACTGGGTGTTGAGCCACACCACCAGTTCGCCATTCACCTCTTGCTGGCCGGTGATCTCGCCCAGGTTGGCCAGTTCCTCGCGCAGCAGCGCCTGGTCGGAGGCGGAAACCCGGATCAGGCGGATCTTGAGCCCGCCGCCCGCAGGAGCAGCAGCGGGGGGCGTTGCGGCAACAGGTACGGGCGCCGGGGCAGCTGCGCCGGCATGGCCGGCGGCTTCCTGCGCCAGCTGTTGCAGCACGGCGCAGATGCGCGCCAGCGTTTCCGGATCGGGTTCGGTGCCGTTGCGGTAGGCGTTGAGCTGGTCTTGCAACACGTCCTTGGTTTCCAGAAAGGTGTCGATGATGGTCCTGGTCAACGCCAGTTCCTGCCGGCGCGTGCGGTCCAGCAGGTTCTCGAAAATATGGGTGGTCTCGGTCAGCGCCGCGAAGCCGAAGGTGGCAGCCCCGCCCTTGATGGAATGCGCCGCCCGGAAGATCGCGTTCAGATGCTCGGGATCGGGCGACTCAATGTCCAGGCCGAGCAGCAGCTGCTCCATTTCGACGAGCAGTTCTTCCGCTTCCTCGAAGAAGGTCTGGTAAAACTGTGTGATATCGATATCGACAGACATGGCGTCCTGAGTCACTTGGTTACTGCACTGGCGCTGCCGCAACGGCCGCGCGTCATGGTTTGCTGCCCGTGGGCGCAGCCGCGGGCGCTGAGGCCGCTGCCAGCCCTGCCTGCATCTCCTGCGCGGCCTTGCCGGCCTGCGCCGCCACCGTGACCTCGGCAGCGCTGGCGTTCTCGGCCTCGAAGCGCGCCTGGGCCTTGTGGTTGAGCACCACGATGCTGATGCGCCGGTTCACCGGCGCCAGCAGGTCTTCCTTGTCCAGCGGCATGGTCGCGGCCAGGCCCAGCACGCGCAGCACCTTGCCCTCCTGCATGCCGCCGGCGATCAGCTCGCGGCGCGAAGCGTTGGCGCGGTCGCCCGACAGCTCCCAGTTGCTGTAGGTGCGCTCGCCGTTGGAATAGTTGGCCGCATCGGTATGGCCCGACAGGCTGACCTTGTTGGGCAGCTCGTTCAGCACCGGCCCGATCTCGCGCAGGATGGTGCGCATATAGGTCTCGACCGTGGCGCTGCCGGTGCGGAACATCGGCCGGTTCTGCGTATCCAGGATCTGGATGCGCAGCCCCTCGCTGGTGATGTCCAGCAGCAGCTGCGGGCGGAACTGGCGCAGCACCGGGTTGTTCTCGATGATCTGCTCGAGCCGCTGCTTGAGCGCGCGCAGGCGCTGCGCTTCCTGCTGCTCGTTGCGCCGCTGCTCGTCGCTGGGTTCGTTGGTGCGCGCGCGCATGGTGTCGCCGTCCTTGCGCAGCGCATCCTGGCCGCCGCCCGGGATCACGCTCGGGGTCTGGCTGCTCTTCTCGCCGCCGACGATGGCCACCTTGAGCGGCATGCGGAAGTACTCGGCAATGCCTTCCAGCGTCTTCTTGTTGGCGCTGGACAGCAGCCACAGCACCAGGAACAGCGCCATCATCGCCGTCATGAAGTCGGCGTAGGCGATCTTCCAGCTGTGGTTGCCGTGCGGCCTGGCGTGCGACTTTGCCCGGCGGACGATGATCGGACGCATATCGTGTGCGCTGCTCATGACGGTGCCCCTTGCTGCTTGCGCGCCTTAATTCAGGCTCTTGACTTCACGCACGTGGTCGTCGAGCTCAAGGAACGACGGCCGCACCGTGGAATACAGCACCTTGCGGCCGAATTCCACCGCCACCAGCGGCGCGTAACCGTTGAGCGAGGCCAGCAGCACCACCTTGATGCATTCGTAGACCTTGACGTTCTCGGATACCTGCAGCTCGATGCGCGCGGCCAGCGGCGAGACAAAGCCGTAGGCCAGCAGGATGCCGAGGAAGGTGCCGACCATGGCGTGCGCGATCAGCGCACCCAGCTCGGCCGGCGGCAGGTCGGCCGAACCCAGCGCGTGCACCACGCCCATCACCGCGGCAACGATGCCGAAGGCGGGCAGCGCGTCGCCGACGCGCGACAGCGCATGGGCGGGGATCTCGGCCTCGTGGCGGAAGGTCTCGATCTCGTGGTCCATCAGGGCCTCGATCTCGAAGGCGTTCATGTTGCCGTTGACCATCATGCGCAGGTAGTCGGTGAGGAATTCCATCACCACCGGATCCGACAGGATGCGCGGGTACTGGCTGAAGACGCTGCTGGCGGCGGGGTCCGCGATTTCCTTTTCCAGGAACAGGATGCCTTCGCGCCGTGCCTTGGACAGCAGCACGTACAGCAGCGACATGACGTCCAGGTACAGCTCTTTCTTGTACTTGGAACTCTTGAACAGGCCCGGCAGGGCCTTGATGGTGGCCTTGATGGCCTTTGCTGTATTGGTGGCGATGAAGGCGCCGAAGGCGGCGCCCCCGATGATCACAAATTCCGCCGGTTGATATAGCGCGCCCATGTGGCCGCCGGTCATGGCGTAACCGCCAAGCACCGCCACAACCACGACGACATAGCCAAGAACTACTAGCACGATCGGATCCCCGTCTAAATACGCGCGTCAGTCACGCACAATTGCCCGGGCACGGGCGAACGGAGAGTGGTCCGTCCGCCAGCGCTGCAAGCTTGCCAGCCGGCGGACCTTGACCAGGATCAGGCGTTGGTCTGCACGGCGGCGGCGTCTTTCGAGAGCTTCTTCACTTTCCCTGCGCGTGACGGCGGACGGCACAGGCTGCACACAAAATTCGCGTGCGGCTCATACGCGTGCGTGACAAACTGCCCGCCGCAACACGTGCACCGGGACAGCTGCAGCATGTTGCTCTCGAAGAACCGTACTAACGTCCAGGCACGCGTGAAACTTAAGACAATTTCGCCGCCGAGCAGCGAAACATGCTCAAGGTACAGGCGGTAGGCAGCCACCACCGCGCGAATGCCCACGGTCTCGCCCTCCTGCACCATGAACTGGTAGGCAGAGAAGAACAGCGACGAGTGGATATTCGGCAGCCAGGTGGTGAACCAGTCCGTCGAGAAGGGAAGCATGCCCTTGGGGGGCGAGACGCCGCGCAGCTCCTTGTACAGGCGGATGAGCCGGTCACGCGACAGCGTGGTCTCGGCTTCAAGCACCTGCAGGCGCGCACCCAGGCCGATCAGCTCGATCGCAAGCTGGGTCTGGTTCGCATCCTGGAGCACGCTCTTGCGGCTGGGAACGGAGGTGGCCGTGTAACTCCGGGTCGGCTCGGCCTGCAGGAGCGCGGTCAATTGAGCGACTCCACAGGCTGGCGTGCAAGCAGGATCGCGGCGTGGATCTGCTGCATGTCATGACTCTTGGCCGTGTGGGTGAGAGTGGACAGAAGCGCATGGTCGTCGAAGCGGAACCTGCACAGCACCATGTTGGATGCCGCCAGCTTGACGAGTTGCGCGGAAGTCAGCTTGGCAAGAATATCCGCAATTTCCTTGCTGACCCCGAGCCGGAACATGGCTTCGACCTGGTTTTCGCGCACCAGGCGTTGCGCGAGCAGCAGATAGGCGAGGTTAACCTCCCTGATCTCCTGGAGAACTTCACTGCTTTCCAATTTATCCCCGCTACCAAAAACCCACCGTGGCCGCTTGTCCGGCGCTTACCGATGCCCTTGCGGGCCCGGCGACCAGATCGTTTGTATGCGGCTGGGCGGGTACAACGTACGACTAAGGAACTACGCCCGTGTCAAACTGTAATCAACTCCGTTACAAGTGTTACAGAGTGTAAGTGAGACTGTTACGTTTATATCGGCAATCGACCCGCAATGCCAATCCCTACTTACGCGGGGGGGGGAACCAAATGTCGCATGGAACATACATGGGCGCGCCCATTTTGTAACAGTTCACATCCCTGACACTTGATCTGGCGCAAACCAGTTCTGCAAGCGTCATTTCTGCAAACGCGCGACCAGCGCCTTCGGTAGCCTGCTGGATTCCTCTATTGACGAGTGCCGCATGTGGCGTTCAGCACGCAGACACTGTCCGTCATCCCTGTACGAAATTCATGGCCGGAGGCAGCGGGGCCGGATTCCGACCGCGCCCTCAGTGCCCGAACATGCGCCGCAGCCATGCCGCCAACCGGTCGAACACATCGTCGGGCGCTTCGCGGAACAGCGCCGGGCGCATGCGCTCCACCTGCTCCAGCACGCGCGAGGCTTCTTCCGGCCGCACCGAGCCGTACTCCAGGGCGAGGCCCAGCATGCCGCGCAGCTCGCCCACACGTGCGCGGCCAGCGGCTTCGCTGTCTTCGGTCTGCAGCGCGTACATCAGCTCATAGGCGCGCTGGCGCAGGCTTTCGGCCAGGCGCCATGCGGGCGTGCGCATGCGCTCTTCCAGTACCCGCACGTCTTCCGCGGAAGCCGCCACCTGCGTGGCGAGCGCCTCGGTGAAGGCAGCATCGGCGCCGCATTCCGACAGCACCTGCGCCGCCCATTCGCGCGCATGCGCCAGGCGCTGGTCCGGCGTCCAGTCCGGCTGCACCGCCAGCCCGAAGCCAAAGCGCCGGGCATCGCGCATCAGCGCCGCCAGCGCATTGGGCAACTGCTTGTCGAACACGCGGCGGGCCCAGCCGTATTCACCGCCGGACAGCAGCCGCGAGACCGCGCGCTCGGTGAGCGGGCCGTCATGCTGCAGCAGCCGCGCGCGCAGGAATTCCTGGAAATCGGGCGGCAGGAACTCGCGGTCCAGGCCGCTCGAGACCCCGACGAACTGCTCGAATTCCTTGCGCAGACGGGCCGCATCGTCATGCGGCAGAGCCAGGTTGATCTCGGTCGTCATAGCCTTGCCATCCGGGACGCCGCGCGGCCCGTTGCCAGTGGGGATCAGAACGCGCTCCAGTCGCCGTTGTCGGCGGCTGCCAGCGCGGGCCGCGAGGCTCTGCCTGCGACCAGCCGCGCCGGCTGCGTGGCGACGGCATCTGCCGCCTCGGCTGCGGCGGCATGGTCCGCCGCAGGCAGAGCCGCGGCCTTCGTGCTGGCGGGCAGGGCCTTGGCGACCCGCTTGCCGGCAGCGATGGCGCGCACCGCGCCGGCGGCACGAGACACCTTGGCCGGCACTGCCGTCGCCGCAGGCAGCGAGTGGGCCACGAACGAATCCGCGCGGGCATCCTCGGCCGCCAGGCGGAATGTCGCCACGGCCCCCTGCAGCCGGCTGGCCTGCTCTTCCAGCGCGCCTGCGGCGGCGGCGGCTTCTTCCACCAGCGCCGCGTTCTGCTGCGTGCCCTCGTCCATCTGCGCCACGGCCTGGTTGACCTGCTCGATGCCCGCGCTCTGCTCGGCCGACGCCGCGCTGATCTCGCCCATGATGTCGGTCACGCGCTTGACCGCCTGCACGATCTCTTCCATGGTCTTGCCCGCCTGGCCCACCAGCGCCGAGCCGTTGTCCACGCGCTCCACCGTATCGCCGATCAGCCCCTTGATCTCCTTGGCCGCGTTGGCGCTGCGCTGCGCCAGGCTGCGCACCTCGCCCGCCACCACCGCGAAGCCGCGGCCCTGCTCGCCGGCGCGCGCCGCTTCCAC
>NZ_JBYTAG010000074.1:0-34395 GCF_058787995.1 Cupriavidus sp. FW305-27 | reverse complement strand
CCACAGCACCCCGCCCAGCCCCGCCAGCGCCGCACCCGCGACGAACACGCCGATAAACAGGCGCCGCACGCGGTAGCCAAGCGCTTCGACCATCTCGCGGTTCTCCACGCCGGCGCGGATCAGCAGGCCGATGCGGGTGCGATTCAGCAGCAACAGCATGGCGATAAAGATCACCAGCCCCAGCGCCATCGCGATCAGCCGGTATTTCTCGATGGCGGCATCGCCGAGCAGCACCGCGCCGCGGAAAGTGGTGGGCACCTGCAGCGCGATGGTCTCGGGGCCCCAGATTGCCTTGATCAGCTGCTCGGCCACGATCATGCCGCCCATCGTGATCAGGATCTGCTTCAGGTGCTGGCCGTAGACCGGGCGCACCACCACGCGCTCGAAGAACAGCCCGACCGCGCCCGCGGCCACCATGGCCGCCGCGATTGCCAGCGCAAACACGGCCAGGTTCTGCGCCAGGCTGTCGGCCTCGACCCAGCCCGCCATCGGCAGCAGCACCGACGCCGCCACGTAGGCGCCCAGCGCGATAAAGGCGCCGTGGCCGAAGTTGAGCACGTCCATCAGGCCGAACACCAGCGTCAGGCCGGAGGAGACGACGAAGATGATCATGCCCATCGCCAGGCCGGCAATGGTCAGCGTGAGCCAGGTCGACGGGCTGCCGACCAGCGGATAGGCCAGCAGCATCAGCAGCGGCGCCAGCGCCAGCGGGGTCCAGTCGAGGCGCACCTTGGGCAGGTCCGACGGTGCGGCGGCCGGCAAAGTCGTTGAAGTGGTCATGTGTATTGTCCCGCCTTACTGGTGCGCAGCCAGCGACAGCCCCAGCAGCTTCTGCTGCAGAGACTCGTCTTCAGCCAGCGCCGCCATCGTTCCCGTGTGCACCGTCCGCCCATCGTCCATCACCGCCACCGTATCCCCCACCGACTTCGCCATATGGAAGTTCTGCTCCACCAGCAGGATCGACACCTCGGTCTGCTTGAGCTCGCGGAACACATGGATCATGTTCTGGATGATGGCCGGCGCCAGGCCCTTGGTGGGCTCGTCGACGATCAGCAGCTGGCGCGGCTCGATGATGGCGCGCGCCACCGACAGCATCTGCTTCTGCCCGCCCGACAGCACGCCGGCGCGCTGCTGCCAGAAGGTCTTAAGCGCCGGGAACATGCGGAACACCCAGTCCAGCCGGCGCTCGTCGATGGCGCCGGTGCGCGCTGCCAGGCGCATGTTCTCGGCCACGGTCAGGTCGGAGAACACGCTCATGTTCTCCGGCACGTAGGCAATGCCGGCCTGCGCGATCGCGGGCGTGCTGTGGCGCGTGATGTCGGTGCCGTCAAAGGTCACCGTGCCCGCGCTGGCCTGCCACAGGCCCATGATGGTGCGCAGCGTGGTGGTCTTGCCGGCACCGTTGCGCCCCAGCAGCATGGTCACGCCGCCACGCGGCACCTCGAAGCTCACGCCGTGCAGGATGTGGTACGGGCCGATATGGGTCTGCACGCCCTGCAGCCGCAGGATCGGCCCGGTTGCTTGTGCGTCAGCCATGGCTGCCCTCCTCTTCCGGCATGCCCAGGTAAGCCTGCTGCACCACCGGCGAGGCGATCACCTCGGCCGGGTCGCCGTCGGCTACCAGGGTGCCGTTGTGCAGCACGATGATGCGGTCGGCCAGCGAGCGCACCACGTCCATCTTGTGTTCGACCAGCAGCACGGTCTTGCTGCGGTCCTGGCGGATCTCGCGGATCAGGTCAAGGATCACCGGCACTTCATCAACGCTCATGCCCGCGGTGGGCTCGTCGAACATGAACACGCGCGGCTGCAGCGCCAGCAGGATGCCGACCTCCAGCTTGCGCTGGTCGCCGTGCGGCAGCGAGGCCACCGTCAGCTGGCGCTTGCCGGCCAGCGCCACGCGCTCCAGGATCGCCATGGCCTGCGCCTGCACGTCGCGGTGGCTGGTCCACATCGAGAACAGGTCGAGGCCGCGCTGCTGGCGCGCCTGCACCGCCAGGCGCACGTTCTCCAGCACCGACAGCTGCGGGAACAGGCTGGTCAGCTGGAAGGCGCGGCCGATGCCGCGGCGCGTCTTCTGCGACACCGGCAGGCGCGTCACGTCCTCGCCATCCAGCAGGATCTGCCCGGCCGTGGGCGGCAACTGGCCCGAGACCAGGTTGAAATACGTGGTCTTGCCGGCGCCGTTTGGGCCGACGATGCAGGTCAGCTCGCCGGGCCGGAACGCGCACGACACCGCATTGACGGCCACGTGGCCGCCAAAGCGGATGGTCAGGCCGCGCGTCTCCAGCAGCGGCTGCGCCCCGACGGCAGTCGCGCCGGCGTGCCCGGCGGCCGGCTGCGACGGCGCCGGCACGGACCGGGCGAAGGAGGCTGGCGCGTTCATCAGCGGTGGTTGCGCACGGGCACGGCCATCTCTTCGGGCTTGATCTCGCGCACGAGCTCAGGCACGCCCCAGGCGAAGGCCGGATCCACCTTGATCTTGAAGTGGTACATCGACTGCATGGCCTGGTGGTCTTCCTTGCGGAAGGTCATCTTGCCCTTGGGGGTGTCGAATGACATGCCTTCCATCGCCGTGATCAGCTTCTCGGTGCCGGTCTCGCCGCTGGTCTTCTTCAGCGCCTCGACCAGCGCGATGCCCGCGGTCATGCCGCCGGCCGTGAAGAAGTCGGGCGGCGCCTTGAACTTGCTGTAGTGGTTGGACACCAGCCACTCATTGGCCTTGTTCTTGGGGATGCCGAAGTAGTAGTACGTGGCCCCTTCCATGCCCGGGAAGTTCTTGTAGCTGGCCATCGCCGGCAGGATGTTGCCGCCGGTGGCAATCTCGATGCCGTAGCGCCTGGGATCCAGATCCGCGATCTTGAACGGGTTGCCGGCACCGGCCCAGATAATGAAGATCACCTTGCGGCCTGGCTTGTCCTTGAGCGAATCAAACAGCCGCTGCGCGCCTGCGGTGAAGTCCGTGGTACTGGTCGGCAGGTATTCCTCGTGCACGATCCTGGCGTTCTTCAGCGCGCCCTTGAAGGCCTTGACGCCGTCGCGGCCAAAAGCGTAGTCCTGCGCCAGCGTGGCGATCTGCACGCCCGGCTTGTCCAGCGCCACGGCGTTGGAGATTGCGTCCTGCGACGAATTGCGGCCGGTGCGGAAGATATAGCGGTTCCACTTGTCGCCGGTGATCGAGTCGGCCACCGCGGGTTCGACCAGCAGCACCTTCTTGTATTCCTCTGCCACCGGCAGCATCGCCAGCGCGGTGCCGGAAGAGGTGGGGCCGACCGCGATATCGGCGCGGTCGTCGCTGTAGGCGGCGGCCAGCTGGGCCTTGGCCACGTCCGGCTTGCCCTGGGTGTCTTTCTCGATCACCACCAGCTTGTTGCCGTTGACGGTCATGGTGCCGTTGGTGGCGTACTCCAGGCCCATCATCAGGCCGGTCTGGGTCTGCTTGGCGTAGGCTTCGAGCGCGCCGGTCTTGTCATAGACGTGCGCGATGCGGATGTCCTTGGCCAGCGCGGTGCCGGCGGCAAGCAGGCCGGCGGCCATGACCAGGGCACGTACGGCGAGTGGGTTGCGTTGCATTGCTGTCTCCTGTGTTCGGTCTCGTTTGTGTTTGTCTGGATGAAACCTGCTGCAACTGCCTGGGAAAGCTCTACAGACTATTCGCGCGCGCGCCCTGCCAGGAAGCGCCGCATGCCGTCGGCGGTCTCGGCACTGGCGATCTGTGCGACAAAGGCCGCGCGCTCCCGCTCAAGGCCGGCCGCCAGGGTGTCGGCGTCCCAGCGCAACAGCGCGCGCGTGCGGGCCACGCTGCCCGGCACCTTGCGCATGACGCCGCGCGCCAGCGTCGCGGCATCGGCCTCGGCCGAACCCGGTGCGGCCAGCGCGGTGGCCAGGCCAAGTGCCTCTGCCTCCGGCGCGGCGACGATCGTATTGTTCAGCTGCCACGCGCGCGCCCGCGGCGTGCCGACCAGCTGCGGCAGCATCGCGGTCCAGCCGCCGTCCGAGCTGAAGCCAACCACCGTGTAGTACGGCGCGATGCGCGCATCCCGCGCCAGCACCGCCATGTCGCACGCCAGCACCAAACCCAGCGAGCCGCCCGTCAGCCAGCCCTCCACGGCCGCCACCACCGGGCAGCGCAGCGCTGCCAGGCGCAGGATCGAACGGTTCAGCAGTGCCAGCAGCCGGTCGGCGTAGCTGGCTATCGCGTCGCCCTGCGCAGCGAATGCCGCGACATCGCCGCCGGTGGAGAAATTTTTCCCGGCATGCGTCAGCACCACGGCATGGATCGCCGGGTCGGCTTCAATCTCGTCCAGCGCGGCGAGCAGCGCTTCCAGCAACTCGGGCACTAGGCTGTTGTGCCGCTGCGGCCGGTTCAGGCGCAGCAGCGCCACGCCATCGACGGCGCGCTCCCACTGCACCAGGGGTTCTGCGTCAGCGTTCATCGCGGCTGCAGGCCGTGCGAGATCAGGTCGAAGGCGGTGTCGACCACCTTCTCCATCGAAGGCGGGCGCTTCCAGCGCGCATAGCGCATGCCCAGGAAGTTGCTGATGCCGATCAGGCACCAGGCGCGCACCTCGGCATCGCCGGGCACGATCTCGCCCTGCTCCTCGGCGCGCGTCAGGCGCCGGCTGTAGAGCTCGGCAAACACCTGGAAATAGCTGCTGTAGATGGTCTCGTCCACCGAGTACGAATCCAGCACGATCCGGTACAGGTTCTTGTGGCGCGAAACGAAAGAGAGAAATGCCTTCAGGCCCAGGCGCTCGGCTTCCATCTGGGTGGCCGCGGCGGCAACGTGCTTGCGCAGGTGGGCGCGCACCAGTTCCAGCATGTGCGCGACCAGCGCGCGGAAGATGTCCTCCTTGTCCTTGAAATACAGGTAGAAAGTGCCCATCGCAACCTTGGCTTCCTGCGTGATCTCGGAGATCGACGCGGCGTAATAGCCTTTCTCACCGAACACCTTCTCGGCCGCGCGCAGCAGCGCCTCGCGCGTCTTCTGCCCGCGCGCGGTCTTGGGCGGGCAGATGCCGCCGGCATGGCCGGGTTCGCGGGTTGCGCCGGTTTCGGGCGGTGCGCCCGTGTCGGTCTGGGACATCTTGTCTCCGGTGGCGCTGCGCGCCTTGTCATTGGAATGCCAGCCGCTTCATGTCATGCCGGCGCAGGCAGGTGCCTCCTCCGCGCCTGCCTGCGCCGGGAATCGCCACTCAGGCAAAACCTGATAGCTGATTCATGTTTCATCGTATAAATTGCCCACCGTGGATGTCAATAGAGAGGCACCCTCACCCGGTGGCATCCAGGCCGCTGCCCTTTACCCTCCTGCCAGGAGAGAACCGTCGTTGGACGCTCCCGATTCGGCACCTGCCGGCCCCGCTTCGCCGCCGTTCGCCAGCCACCCGGCACGCGGCGCCTTGCCAGGCTGGCGCGAAACCGGCCAGGGACGGCCGCTGCTGTTGCTGCACGGCTGGTCCGTCACCGGCGAGGCCTTCGACGGCCAGCGGGCGCTCGCACTGGCGGGATTCCGCGTGATCGCGCCCGACCATGCCGGCCACGGCCTGTCGCGCGAGCGCGACGGCACCACGATCACGGCGCTGGCACGCGACGTCGCCGGACTGGTTGCACACCTCGGGCTGACAGACGTGGTGGTGGCTGGCTGGTCGATGGGGGCGATGGTGGCATGGGCGCTGCTGCGCGACCATCCGGGTCTTCCGCTGGCAGCGGTCGGCAGCATCGACATGACACCGAGGCTGGTGACCGATGCGGCCTGGCCGCATGGCCTGCACGGCCACTATGAGATTGCGCACGCCGCGCAGATGGCGGCCCGTATCCGGGCCGACTGGCCCCGGCTGGCGCCGTCAGTCGCGCTGGGAATGTGGTCGGCGGGAAGGCGCCCGGAAGGCGCCGCAATGCAGCGCATCGCGCACATGGCGGGCCAGTGCGATGCGTGGGCGCTTGCCGCTTTATGGGAAGACATGGCGCGCCAGGATTTCCGGGAGACATTGCGCGGTGCCGGGCTGCCGCTGTTCCACTTGTACGGGGAAGCCAGCCGGCTCTATGCGCCCGCGGTGGGCACCGCTACGCTCGCACTGCGGCCCGGAGCGGGATTCAGCGTGGTGGCCGGCGCCGGCCACAGCCCGCACATGGAGCAGCCGCAGGCATTCAATGCCGCGCTGCTGGGCCTGATCGCCCGGGCCGCGTCAGGCCAGCAGGCGGTAAGTCCAGAGGCCGAACGCGGTCAGCAGCAGTGAGCCGCCCAGGTGCAGCAGCAGGTGCAGCCCCGCCCAGCCATAGTCGCCGGCAATCAGGTTCGCCACCACCTCGCTGGAGAAGGTCGAGAACGTGGTCAGCCCGCCAAGGAAGCCGGTGATGGCCAGCAGGCGCCATTCCGGCGGCAGGCCCGCGTGCGTATCGAAGAACCCGACCGCCAGGCCGACCAGGTAGCCGCCCAGCAGGTTGGCCGCCAGCGTGCCATAGGGCAGCGCGGGATTGATCGCGTTCCACAGCACCGCAAAGCCCCAGCGCAGCCACGCACCCGCCGCGGCGCCTACGCCCACGGCGACAAAGCCGAGCGGCCCCATCAGGGCTGGCTCCCGCCCTGCTTCTCCGGTGGTGCGCCAGCATCGTCGCCGCTGGCATTGAACGATGCGATCCCCCAGCGCTGGAGGGCGGCTTCGTCGGTCACGCGGGCGTCGACCCAGCGCGCCCCTTCCGGGGTGTCTTCCTTCTTCCAGAACGGCGCTTCGGACTTGAGGTAGTCCATGATGAACTCGCACGCGGCAAAGGCATTGCCGCGATGCGCCGACGCCACCGCGACCATCACGATCTGGTCCAGCGGCTGCATCGGCCCGACGCGGTGGATGATGGTCACGCCCAGCAGCGCCCAGCGCGCGCACGCAGCCGCTTCGATCTGCGCCAGCGCCTTCTCGGTCATGCCCGGATAGTGCTCAAGCTCCATCGCGCTGACCGCGCTGCCGTCGCTGACATCGCGCACCGTGCCGATAAAGCTGGCCACCGCGCCGACCGCCGGATTGCCGGCACGCAGCGCAGCGACTTCCGCGCCGAGATCGAAATCCTCACGCTGCACCCTGACGCTCATCTCAGCCTCCGGTCACTGGTGGGAAAAAGGCGACTTCACAGCCGTCGGCAATCGCCGTATCGGGGCGCGCCACCGCATGGTCGACGGCCATGCGCAGCGCGCGGCCTTCAGCCAGGGTCTCGGCCCAGGCGCCGCCGCGCTGGCGCAGCCACTGGCGCAGTTCGCCCACGGTGCGCACGTCGGCCGGCACCTCGGCGCGCTCTTCAGCCACGCCCAGCTGCTCGCGCACGCTGGCAAAGAATCGGAGTTCGATGGTCATCACAGCTTCTGTGTCCTGGTAACGCTGGCCGGCTATGCGAGCAGGCCGTCAAACGGAATGAACTGCACGGTATCGCCGCGCGCGATCGGCTGGTTGGGCGGATTGTCGATCAGGCCGTCGCCCCAGACGGTGGAGGTCAGCACGCCCGAGCTCTGGTTGGGGAACAGGTCCAGGCCGCCCTCGGCATTGATGCGCGCGCGCAGGAACTCATTGCGGCGGTCGCCCTTGTTCAGTTCGAAGTCCGCGCGCAGCGGCAGGCGCCGCGGCGTCACGCCGGCCACGCCCTGCAGGCGCAGGATGAACGGGCGCACGAACAGCAGGAAGGTCACGAAGCTGGACACCGGGTTGCCCGGCAAACCCAGGAAGAACGCCGGCCCGGCATCGTTGTTGACCTGCCCGAACGCCAGCGGCTTGCCCGGCTTGATCGCGATCTGCCACATGTCGAGCCGCCCCTCGGCCTCGACCGCGGGCTTGATATGGTCTTCCTCGCCGACCGAAACGCCGCCCGAGGTGATGATCAGGTCGTGTCCCTGCGCCGCGCGGCGCAGCGTCTCGCGCGTGGCGGCCAGCGTGTCGGGAACGATGCCGAAGTCGCTGACCTCGCAGCCCAGGTTTTCCAGCAGGCCGCGCAGCGTGAAGCGGTTGGAGTTGTAGATGGCGCCCGGCTTGAGCGGCTCGCCCGGCATCGCCAGTTCATCGCCGGTGAAGAACACGGCGACGCGCACGCGCCGCACCACGTCCAGCTTCGCCTGGCCGACCGATGCGGCCAGCCCCAGCGCCTGCGGCGTCAGCCGCGTGCCGGCCGGCAGGATCACGCTGCCGGCCTCGATATCCTCGCCCGCGCGCCGCACCCATTCACCGGATTGCGGCACGTGGTTGACGATCACGTCCTCGCCCTCGGCGGTGCATTGCTCCTGCATCACCACGGCGTCGGCGCCCGGCGGGATCAGCCCGCCGGTGAAGATGCGCGCGGCGGTGCCGGGTTCCAGCGCGGTGCCGACATGGCCGGCGGGAATCCGTTGCGACACGCGCAGCCGCGTGCCGGCAGCGGGCACATCGCCCGCGCGCATGGCGTAGCCGTCCATCGAGGTATTGTCTGCCGGCGGCACGCGCAGCGTGCTGGTCACGGGCGCGGCCAGCACGCGGCCGTTGGCGTGGAGCGTGTCGATGGATTCAAGCTGCGCCAGCGGACGGGCGGCGCCGAGCAGCGCGTCGAGCGCCTGGGCCATGGTCAGCATCGGGGGGCGGGAAGGTGCTGCGGCTTGGGTCATGGTGCGATGTGGGAAATTGTTGGCCCACGAAAAACGGCCCGCGCATTGCCGGCACCACTTGGTTGGGGCAGGCAATCCGGGGGCCGAAGATCGGGCCCGCAGCCTGATTGTAGCGAGTTGGCGCGGGCCCGGCATGCGGCAGCGCCGCAGCGGGCTGCACGCGCCCGCGCGCTTACAGGCCGGTGTGGCCGGCGATATAGGCCTTGACCTGTGCGGCGTCGGCCGGCATCACTTCAAAGCGCTGCGGCAGGCTCTCGATGCCCTCGAACTTTGCGGGGCGCTCCGGCTCGTGGCCGAGCGCTTCGCGGATAGTGTCGGCAAACTTGGCCGGCAGCGCGGTTTCCAGCACCACCATCGGCACGCCGGCGCTGAGATGCTCGCGCGCCACCTTGACGCCATCGGCGGTGTGGGTATCGATGGTGATGCCGTAGCGCGAAGACAGGTCGCGGATGGTCGCTACGCGGTCGTCGTGCGTGCTGCGGCCCGAGACAAAGCCGAACTCGCGGATGCGGTCGAATTCCGGCGTGCCCGACAGGTCGAAGCCGCCCTTCTCTTCCACGTCGCGGAACAGCGCCACCAGCTTGCCGGCGTCCTGGCCGAGCAGGTCGAACACGAAGCGCTCGAAGTTCGAGGCCTTGGAAATATCCATGCTCGGGCTCGAGGTGTGGTACGTCTCGGCCGACTTGCGCACGCGGTAGGCACCGGTGCGGAAGAACTCGTCGAGCACGTCGTTCTCGTTGGTGGCCACTACCAGCTTGTCGATCGGCAGGCCCATCATGCGCGCGATATGGCCGGCGCAGACGTTGCCGAAGTTGCCCGACGGCACGCAGAACGACACCTTCTGGCCGGGGCCGCTGGTGGCCAGCAGCCAGCCCTTGAAGTAGTACACCACCTGGGCCACCACGCGTGCCCAGTTGATCGAGTTGACCGTGCCGATCTTCTGGCGCGCCTTGTAGTCGAGGTCGTTGGAGACCGCCTTGACGATGTCCTGGCAATCGTCGAACACGCCTTCGACGGCAAGGTTGAAGATGTTGGCGTCCTGCAGGCTGAACATCTGCGCGGTCTGGAACGCGCTCATCTTGCGGTGCGGGCTCAGCATGAACACGCGGATGCCGCGCTTGCCGCGCATGGCGTATTCTGCCGCGCTGCCGGTATCGCCGGAAGTCGCGCCCAGGATGTTCAGCTCCTGCCCGGCGCGGCCCAGCGCGTACTCGAACAGGTTGCCGAGCAGCTGCATCGCCATGTCCTTGAAGGCCAGCGTCGGGCCGTTGGACAGGCCCAGCAGTTGCAGCCTGGTGCCACCTTCCTCGCCGAGCGTGCGCAGCGGCGTGATGTCGGCGGTGTTGTCGCCCTCGCGCGCGTTGCAGTACACCTCGGGCGTATAGGTCTTGCGCGTCAGCGCGCGCAGGTCCTCGGCAGGAATATCGTCGCAGAACTTGCGCAGGATCTCGTAGGCCAGGTCGGCATACGACAGCTTGCGCCAGGCCTCCAGTTCGTCGGCGGTGACTTGCGGGTACTGCGTAGGCAGGTACAGCCCGCCGTCCGGCGCCAGGCCGCCCAGCAGGATCTCGGAAAACGATTGCGGCATCTCATGGCCGCGGGTCGACTGGTATTTCATGTGAATCAGCAGGTCCGGCCCTTAGTTCAGTTCTTCCATGCGCAGGCGCGTCACGGCGGACAGCACGGTGGGCAGCGCCTCGATCTTGGCGATCGCCGCGTTGACGTGCTTCTCGCGCGTGATGTGCGTGAGGATGATGATGTCGGTCTGCGGCTCGCCCTCGCGCGATTCCTTCTGCAGCATGGCGTCGATCGAGATGCCGCCCTCGGCCAGGATGCGGGTGATCTCGGCCAGCACGCCGGTCTCGTCGGCCACGCGCATGCGCAGGTAGTACGAGCTGTTGATCTCTTCGATCGGCAGCACCGGCACGCTCGACAGCTCGTCCGGCTGGAACGCCAGGTGCGGCACGCGGTGGTTGGGATCGGCGGTGTGCAGGCGGGTCACGTCGACCAGGTCAGCGATCACGGCCGAGGCGGTCGGCTCGGCGCCGGCACCCTTGCCGTAGTAGAGCGTCGCGCCCACGGCGTCGCCCTGCACCAGCACCGCGTTCATCGCGCCTTCGACGTTGGCGATCAGGCGCGAGGCCGGCACCAGCGTCGGATGCACGCGCAGCTCGACACCGTCGTCGCGGCGGCGGGTGATGCCCAGCAGCTTGATGCGGTAGCCCAGTTCCTCGGCGTACTTGATGTCGATGGCTGACAGCTTGGTGATGCCTTCCACGTGGGCCTTGTCGAACTGCACCGGCATGCCGAAGGCGATCGCGCTCATCAGCGTGACCTTGTGCGCGGCATCGACGCCTTCGATGTCGAAGGTCGGGTCGGCTTCGGCGTAGCCGAGCTGCTGGGCTTCCTTCAGCACCACGTCGAAATCGAGGCCCTTGTCGCGCATCTCGGACAGGATGAAGTTGGTGGTGCCGTTGATGATGCCGGCGATCCACTGGATGCGGTTGGCGGTCAGGCCCTCGCGCAGCGCCTTGATGATGGGGATGCCGCCGGCCACCGCGGCTTCGAAGGCGACGATCACGCCCTTCTTGCGCGCGGCTTCGAAGATCTCGTTGCCGTGCACGGCCAGCAGCGCCTTGTTGGCGGTGACCACGTGCTTGCCGTTCTCGATCGCCTTGAGCACCAGCTCACGCGCGATGCCGTAGCCGCCGATCAGTTCGATGACGATATCGATGTCCGGGCGGCTGACCACCTCGTTGGCGTCGCTGACGATCTCCACTTCCCCGTTGGTCAGTTCGCGCGCGCGTTCGGTGTTGAGATCGGCCACCACGGCAATCTCGATGCCGCGGCCGGCGCGGCGACGAATTTCTTCCTGATTGCGCTTGAGCACGTTGAACGTGCCGCTACCGACGGTACCGATGCCGAGCAGGCCAACTTTGATGGGGTTCATGGACAATCTTCTGAGTTGCTAAGGATGAATTGCGGCGCGGCCCGCGAAATCAGGCCGCTGCCTTGCCGTGGCGTTTTCGGTACGCCTCGAGGAAGCGCGCGATGCGGCCGATGGCCTCGCGCAGGTCTTCCTCGTGCGGCAGGAACACGATGCGGAAATGATCGGGCTTGGCCCAGTTGAAGCCCGAGCCCTGCACCAGCAGCACCTTGGACTCCTGCAGCAGTTCGTAGATGAACTCCTGGTCGTCCTGCACCGGGTACATCGACAGGTCGAGCTTGGGGAACAGGTACAGTGCCGCCTTGGGCTTGACGCAGGTAACACCCGGGATCGCGGTGATCAGCTCGTAGGCCAGGTCGCGCTGGCGGCGCAGGCGTCCGCCTTCATTGACCAGGTCGTTGATGCTCTGGTAGCCGCCCAGCGCGGTCTGGATCGCCCACTGGCCCGGAACGTTGGCGCACAGGCGCATCGACGACAGCATGCTCAGGCCTTCGATATAGTCGATGGCCGGGCGCTTGTCGCCCGACACCACCATCCAGCCGGCGCGGTAGCCGCATGAGCGGTAGTTCTTCGACAGGCCGTTGAAGGTCACGGTCAGCACATCGGTCGAGAGCGAGGCGATCGAGGTGTGGGTGTGGCCGTCGTACAGGACCTTGTCGTAGATCTCGTCGGCATAGATGATCAGGCCGTGCTCGCGCGCGATGGCGACGATCTCGAGCAGCAGCTCGTCCGAATACAGCGCCCCGGTGGGGTTGTTCGGGTTGATGATGACGATGGCCTTGGTATGCGGCGTGATACGGGCGCGGATATCGGCCGGATCGGGCATCCAGTCGTTGGACTCGTCGCAGATATAGTGCACCGGCGTGCCGCCCGAGAGGCTCACCGCGGCGGTCCACAGCGGGTAGTCCGGCGCCGGCACCAGCACTTCGTCGCCGGCATTGAGCAGCGCGTTGACGGCCATCACGATCAGTTCGGAGGCACCGTTGCCCACATAAATATCGTCCAGGCCAACGCCTTCGATATTTTTTTGCTGGGTATAGTGCATGATCGCCTTGCGTGCGGCGAAAATGCCCTTGGAATCAGAATAACCTGCCGAATTCGGCAGGTTTCGCATCATGTCCTGCTGAATCTCTTCCGGCGCGTCAAAGCCGAACACGGCCAGGTTGCCGATATTCAGCTTGATGATCTTGTGCCCTTCTTCCTCCATCTGCTTGGCCTTTTCCAGCACCGGTCCGCGGATGTCGTAGCAAACGTTATTGAGTTTGTTGGATTTCTGGATGGGTTTCACGGCGATGTCGGGCAAGCGTAGCGTGCCGCGTCGGCGGCACCGGACAGGGAATCTGGGCGAATCTGAATTAATGCCGAAGCCCCGTGCGGAAACCCCGCGCCGGGGCGACGTCCGCTGCAATGCAACGCGAACGTGGCAGACAGGGAGGCAAAAGCTATAATTTATCGGATTATGACAGACTTCGGCAGGGATTCTTGCATTGCAGCGTGCGCTTGCCGCGCACACGCCAGGCGCCTGCGCACTGTCGTCCATCCTGTCGCCCACACCGTACCCGCCCGGGGTGCCGGCCATCCGCCCCACGGGCCGGCCCGCCAGCCCGTGGCGGCCGCCGCAGAGGCCTCCAAGTGAAACTCCACGCCGACCAGCCCCAATCGCTCAATACCGTCACGGCCTACGGGCCGGGCTACATCGAGATCAACCTCGTCCGTCACACCAACTCGGTCCTGGTCATGCCCGAGGGCGAGGTCCGGCCCTGGCCGGTCAGCCGCTTCGAAGACCTGGAGCCTGCGCATTTCGAGCAGCTGGTGGAACTCGGCCCCGAAGTGGTGCTGCTCGGCACCGGCTCGCGGCTGCGCTTCCCGCACCCGCGCCTGACCGCGTCGCTGTCGCGCCGCCATGTCGGGGTGGACGCCATGGACCTGCAGGCCGCCTGCCGCACCTACAACATCCTGATGGCGGAAGGCCGCAAGGTGGCGGCGGTGCTGCTGCTCGCCGCTTGCAGCCGTGAACGCGCCGACACCTGGCAAGGCTATGTCGAAGGCGAATTCGTCAGCGTGGCCTCGCCGTTCGCCGGGCGCCTCGACACGCTGTCGGTGCAGCGCGGCCAGCAGGTCGGCCAGGGCACCGCGCTGTTTGCACTCGAATCCGACGACGAGCGCGCCGCGCGCCAGCAGGCCGAAGACCAGCTGCGCGCAGCCGAGGCACAGCTGCAAGACATGAAGACCGGCAAGCGCCCGGTCGAAGTCGAGGTCAGCCGCGCCCAGCTGGCGCAGGCACAGGCCCAGGCGCAGCGCAGTGCCGCGGCCTTGCGGCGCGACCAGCGCCAGTATGAGATCGGCGGCATCGCGCAGGCGCAGCTGGACGAATCGCGCGCACAGGCCAGCAGCGACGCCGCCCGCGTGCGCGAACTGCAGCGCGATATCGACGTGGCCCGGCTGCCGGGCCGGGATGCGCAGCAAGCCGCGCAGGCCGCGCAGGTGGCGGCCGCGCGCGCGGCGCTGGCGCAGGCCGAGTGGAAGCTGTCGCGCAAGACCGTGGCCACGACCCAGGCGGGGCTGGTCTACGACACGCCCTACCGCCTCGGCGAGTGGGTGCCGGCGGGCAGCCCCGTGGTGCGCATGCTGCCACCGGGCAACGTCAAGGTGCGCTTCTATGTGCCGGAGACGGTGGTGGGCGCGCTGCGCAACGGCCAGGCGGTGCAGGTGCGCTGCGACGGCTGCGCCGCGCCGGTGGCGGCCACCATCAGCTACGTAGCCAACGAGGCCGAATACACGCCGCCGGTGATCTACAGCAACGAGACGCGGCGCAAGCTGGTGTTCCTGGTCGAAGCGCGCCCGGCGGCGGCCGATGCGCCCAAGCTGCGGCCGGGCCAGCCCGTCGAGGTGGTGCGGCAATGAACACCAGAGCGAACGGCGGCGCGGCCGCACTCGCCATCGACGTGCGCGGCCTGAACAAGCACTTCGGCGACAAGCACGTGGTCAACGACCTCAGCATGCAGGTCGCGCGCGGCGAGATCTTCGGCTTCCTCGGCCCCAACGGCAGCGGCAAGACCACCTCGATCCGCATGATGTGCGGGCTGCTGACGCCCGATTCCGGCGAGGGCACCTGCCTGGGCTACGACATCCGCAGCGAGTCCGACGAGATCAAGCGCCGCGTCGGCTACATGACGCAGAAGTTCTCTTACTGGGACGACCTGTCGATCCGCGAGAACCTGGACTTCGTCGCGCGCGTCTACGGCATGCCGAACCGGCGCGAGGCGGTCGACCGCGCGCTGGAAGACCTGGGCCTGGCCACGCGCTCGGCGCAGCTGGCCGGCGCGCTGTCTGGCGGCTGGAAGCAGCGGCTGGCGCTGGCGGCGTGCCTGCTGCACGAGCCCGAACTGCTGCTGCTCGACGAACCCACCGCGGGCGTGGACCCCAAGGCCCGGCGCGACTTCTGGGAGCAGCTGCACCAGCTGGCCGCGCGCGGCATCTCGGTGCTGGTCAGCACGCACTACATGGACGAGGCCGAGCGCTGTCACAAGCTGGCCTATATCGCCTACGGCAAGCTGCTGGCGCAGGGCACCGCCGATGAAGTGGTGGCCAGCCAGAAGCTGTCGACCTGGAGCGTGGAAGGCGACGACCTCGCCGCGCTGTCCGAGCAGCTGCAGGGTGCGCCGGGCGTGGAGCAGACCGTGGCCTTCGGCACCGCGCTGCATGTGACCGGGCGCGATGCGCAGGCGCTGGCCGATACGCTTGCGCGGCTGGCCGGACCGGGCCGGCGCGTCGAGCAAACCCAGACCAGCCTGGAAGACGTGTTCATCCACATGATGAGCGGGGCCGAAGACAATATGGCAGCCCGCAAGGCCAGGGAGGCGTCATGACAGCCGCCGCCCGCAACCCGGCCGCGCAACAGCGCTTCTCGTTGCAACGCTGGTGGAGCATCGTGCTCAAGGAATTCCTGCAGCTGCGGCGCGACCGCGTCACCTTCGGCATGATCATCGGGCTGCCGATCATGCAGCTGCTGCTGTTCGGCTTTGCCATCAACACCGATCCGCGCCACCTGCCGACCGCGGTGATTGCCGCCGACCAGAGCGAATTCACGCGTTCCTTCATCGCCAGCATGGAGCAATCGACGTATTTCAAGCTGGTCGGCACGCTGCCGGACGAACAGGCCGGGCGCGAGGCGCTGATGAAGGGCGAGGTGCAGTTCGTGCTGACCATCCCGCCCGACTTCACGCGCCGTCTGCTGCGCGGCGAACGGCCCGCGCTGCTGGTCGAGGCCGATGCCACCGATCCCTCCGCCACCGGCCAGGCCATCGCCGCGCTACCGCAGCTGCCCTACCGCGTGGCCACGCATGACCTGAAGGGATCGCTGGCGCCGCTGGCCGGCGGCAAGCCGCCCTTCGACGTGCAGGTGCAGCGGCTCTACAACCCGGAAGGCATCACGCAATACAACATCATTCCCGGCCTGATGGGCGTGATCCTGACGATGACCATGGTGATGATGACCGGCCTGGCCATGACGCGCGAACGCGAGCGCGGCACCATGGAGAACCTGCTGGCCACGCCGGTGCGGCCGCTCGAGGTGATGACCGGCAAGATCGTGCCCTATATCTTCATCGGCCTGATCCAGGCGACCATCGTGCTGCTGGCCGCGCGCTGGATCTTCAGCGTGCCGTTCGTCGGCTCGGTGCTGGCGGTGTACCTGGCGGCGCTGCTGTTTATCGCGGCCAACCTGACGGTGGGCATCACGCTGTCGTCGCTGGCGCAGAACCAGCTGCAGGCGATGCAGCTGACGTTCTTCTACTTCCTGCCCAACATCCTGCTGTCCGGCTTCATGTTCCCGTTCGCCGGCATGCCGGGCTGGGCGCAGGCCATCGGCAACATCCTGCCGATGACGTATTTCCACCGCATGGTGCGCGGCATCCTGCTCAAGGGCAACGGCTGGGTCGAGCTATGGCCCAATGTGTGGCCGATGGCGCTGTTCATCGTGGTGGTGATGGCAATTGCGGTGCGCTTCTACCGCCGCACGCTGGACTGAAGGGGTTGGCCATGCAACGACTCACGCCTCTGTTTGCCGCCGCGGCACTGTTGTGCGGCTGCGCCGTCGGCCCCGACTTCCGTGCGCCCGCGCCGCCCGATGACGCCGGCTACGTGCCGGGACCGCAGCCGGTGGCAACCGTCGCGGCCGACAGCGCCGACGCCGCCGGGCAATCCCACGCGCAAACCCTGGCCGCCGGCGCTGACGTGCCCGCGCAGTGGTGGACGCTGTTCCGCAGCCCGGCGCTGGACGCCACCATCCGCAGCGCGCTGGATGCCAGCCCGACGCTGGCGCAGGCGCGCGCCCGGCTGCGCGAGGCGCAGGAGAACCTGGCCGCGCGCACCGGCGCGACGCGCTGGCCCGCCGTCGACGCAAAACTTAACACCACGCGCCAGCAGGTCGACTTCCAGTCCCTGGGCATCACCGCGATCCCCAGCCCGGGCCCGTTCACGCTTTACGGCGCCACGGTGCAGGTGTCGTACGTGCTCGACCTGTTCGGCGGCCAGCGGCGCGAACTGGAAGGACTGCAGGCAGCGGTGGACTACCAGCGCTATGAACTGGAAGCCGCGCGCCTGGCGCTGGCCGCCAACGTGGCCACCGCGGCCATCCGCGAAGCCGGCCTGCGCGCGCAACTGGCCGATACCGCCGCCGTGGCGGCGGCCCAGCAGCGCCAGCTTGGCATCACCGAGGAACGCCTGCGCTCGGGCGGCGTCGCGCGCGTCGACGTGCAGCGCCAGCGCGCGGAGCTTGCGCAAGCCCAGGCCCTGGTGCCGGCCCTGCAGCGCCAGCTCGATGCCACGCGGCACCAGCTCGCGGTGTACACGGGCCAGACCCCGGCCTCGGCCACGCTGCCCGAATTCCGCCTCGACGACCTGCACCTGCCCGACACGCTGCCGGTCAGCCTGCCGGCCACGCTGGCACGCCGCCGTCCCGACATCCGCGCGGCCGAGGCCCTGCTGCACCAGGCCTCGGCCAATATCGGCGTGGCCACCGCCAACCTCTATCCGCAGATCACGCTGAGCGCCAGCGGCGGCACGCAGGCCACCGCGGCGCGCGACCTGTTCAGCAGCCTGAACGTATGGAGCCTGGCCGCGGGGCTGGTGCAGCCTGTATTCCGCGGCGGCGAGCTGCAGGCACGCAAACGCGCGGCGGAGGCGGCTTATGAGCAGTCGCTGGCCGCGTATCGGCAAGCCGTGCTGCAGGGCCTGCAGAACGTGGCCGATTCGCTGCGCGCACTCGAAACCGATGCCGCCGCGCTGCGCGAACGCGCCGACAGCGCGCGGCAGGCGCGCGATACGCTGGCGGTGGTGTCGGAGCAGTACCGGCTCGGCGGCGTCAGCCAGCTGACGGTGCTGGATGCCGAACGGCAGTCGCGCCAGGCGTCGCTGGAACTGGCGCAGGCGCGCGCCGACCGGCTGGCGGATTCGGCCGCGCTGCTGCAGGCGTTGGGGGGTGGGTGGTGGGAGGAGGAAGGCGGCGCTGTGGCGGCAGCACCGCGGTGATGGCGGCTGGCTAGGTCTTGTCGCTCTGCGTGTGCCAGTAGGTGCGCTTGCGCTTGCCGGTGCTGGCGGGCTTCACCTCCTGGCCGCCCAGCGATGACTTGTCGTCGCCGCCCGAGGCACCAGCCTTGCCGCCCCCGATCAGCACCGGGACCAGCCGGGTCGATCCGTCGGTCTGCGTGACCGACACCATGCCGAACACGGGCGACGGCGGCAGCCCGCCGTTGTCGAACCTGACAAACCGCGGCCCGTTGTTCATGCCAAGCCCGCTCAGGAATGACACCGCGTAGCCCCGCGCAACGCCCAGGTCGGGGTAGCAGGCTCCGGGCTCGACCTTGGAAGGCGTGTTGGTGCCGAAGTACGTGTAGCCCGCCACGGTCAGCGGCGCATTGACCGCCTTCTCGCCGAATTCCAGCGACAAGTAGAAGCCGCTAGCCACCGCCGAATCGCGGTAGGCCACGTTGGTCGCATCGACAAGATCGGCCGCCTTGACCGCCGTCCAGGTCGAAGGCAGCCTCCCATCGACGTTCGGGTCTTTGACCATGAAGAAGCGGTTCTGCACGTTCTGCGCCGCGCCAGGGGTCTGGCTCAGCGAGTACAGCGGCTTTTCGCGGTCGCCCGAGGCGATCATCACCGCGTCGTACTTGCCGGTCGCGACGACATCGGGCGGATAGAGAAACTTGCGCGCCTCGTTGGTGTCCACTGCGCCGCCCAATTGCGCGAGCTTGCCGACCGTCCACGTCGACGGAGTATCCGTATCCGTCGATCCGAAGTCGATACGCCAGACATTGCCGCCGACGTCGCCGACATAAGCCTTTTCGGCATAGCCATCACCATTGCGGTCCACCACGGCAACGTCGGAAGGAATCGCGCGGCTGTTGATGGTGACGCAGGTGCCCGTGCTGATGCCAGCGCAATTGGCCAGGGCTGCCCAGACCACGTCGCCCGTCCCGGCGTCGAGCACGATCACGCCGCGGCCTTGCTTGTTCGTCGCCGTGGCGATGCCATTGAGCGCTGGGTCGGTATCCTCGCCATCGGGGTCGTAGCCCGCACCCATGATCAGCACAGGCGTCGGGTAGCCGCGCACGCGCATCACCCGCGGCTGCGACCAGGTCTGCCCCAGTTCAGGGATGTCGGCGTTGGTCTTGCTCCAAAGGTACTCCGGCTTTGCCGGATCCTTGACGTCCAATGCATAAATCAGGCGACCGCCGCGCCGTGCTGTCAGGTAGATCTTTACCTGGGGCGTGGCCGGGGTGCTCAGGTCCTGGTAGACCGTCGTGGTGCCGTCGAAGAAATAGTCGCGTGGAACAAACTGGACCTCGGCGGTGTCCTGGGGGCTGCCCGTCAGCCGCACCTCGGGAGCGTTGCTATAGATCCGCGCCAGCTTGCCGTAGAACTCGGGAGCGATGAAGCCCCACAGTTCACCGCCCGCGCGCACCGTGCCCGCGGTGGTGGAAATGGCTGCAGTGCGGTTACCGTTGACGGCATGGAACACACCGTCATTGGCACCGTAGAAAACCACTACGCCAGTGGTGCCGCCGTAGTCGACCACCACCGGGCGCGAATGCAGCACGTCGCCGTGGATCGAGCCGCGCACCGTGACGTTGCCGCCGGGGCCGGGCTCCGCCTCTTTCTTGGGGTCGGTGCCGGTCAGCGTGGCGAAGACGTCCTTGCCGCGCACCCAGCTGATCATATTGGCCACATCCGCGGCAGTGGTCTTCAGCAGCGACGGACCGTTGCCCTCGGTGAGGGCCTTGTTGGCGGTATCGAAATTCGCCAGCGCGGTCCCCTTGCTGCATTTCGCGTCGGCGCAGGTCAGCAGCCGGCGCCCGGCCTGACTGGTCAGGTAGTCTGCGCGCAGCATTTCTCCTGCGCCGCCCTTCTCGACGACCTCGCCGTCGGGTGAATCCTTGGCATTGCGCAGCAGCGACGAGGCATTCTTCCAGAACCCGTCCGAGGGCCAGTCCGTCACGATACTGGAGCTGCCCACCGCCTTCGGCGGATCCTCGGTCCAGTAGCTGCGGGCATTGGGCGATATAAACCCGGTCCCCGCGTTGCTAACCGCATTCTTCGGGGGCTGGTCGATCGCGCCTTGCACCCCGGCGTCGAGCATCACCAGATTGCCGTTGCTGTCATAGCCCAGCTTGTACTGTTTGAGGTTGCCCACCCAGCGCGGACGGGCCTTACCGTCCGGGCGGAACATGCCGATATAGACCTGGTTCAGGTACGAACCCTGCCCGTTCACGCTGACCGGCAGGCTGACCGAGGCAAATACGTTGTTGACCGCCTGCATCTCGTTGAAGATGTCCTTCAGCGCCTTCGAAAGCGCGTCGTCATCTCCGGCCCGGACTGTAAAGTTGCCGCCCCCGCCCTTCTGGGCCATGCTGGTGACGAACTGCAGGTAGTCCTGGCTTTGCTGGCTGCCGTCAGTGACGCCGATGGTGTAGGTAATGATGTTCTGGCGCGTCGCCGTGGTCGAGCCCGCGTTGTTGGCGGCGTTCAGGTCCAGGTCGTTCAGGAAGCGCGCCCACTCATCGCCCCAGTTGTCGATGTTGTTGCCCCTGGGCAGCGGGATCGGAGTGAGCTGCGCGGTGGTGGCGCCCGCCTCCTTGAGCTTGTTGTAGGCATCCTGGCCGGAGTCCTGCGGCTTGCCGTTGTTGAGCGCGTTGGCAATGTAGATGATGAAGTTCTTCTGGCACGGGTTGGTGATCGGCGACTTGTATGTGGTGCCGGACAATCCCGTCTTGCCGGAGAAGAAGGCCCATGCCTCCTGCATGGCGCCGCCGACCTGCGAGTTGTTGGCACTGTCCTTGGTACGGTCGATGGTCTTGATGTAGTCGAGCATGTCCTGTCCGCCCGCACCTTTCTCCATCAGCACCAGCCCGGACGGCGCGGTTGGCGGCGTCACCTTCGGGAAGCGGAACTGGCCACCCGTATTGGTGCCCTGCCCGAACATCATCACGCCAAGGTTGATCTTGCCGTTCGTCTTGTCATCATTGATCAGGTCCGACACCGCCTTGTACAGTGCGCACTGCTCTGCGCCGACGTTGTTGTTATCGTTGTTGGCGCTCACCACGTTCTGCGTTTCGCAATCGACCTGGGCATTGGCATTCCACGCCGATGCGTTGTCGAGTATCAGCAGCACGTTGGGACGCGACCCGGAGTTGGCCTGCAGGCCGGTGAACAGGTCGATGTCTTCGGCTATCGCCGCGGGCGCGGCAGCCAGCCCGAGCAGGGCTGTGGCACAGGCAGCGGAAGCGCGAAGCCGGCGAGCGGGCATGGACATGCTGGTTCTTCCTTTCAAGATCCGGATCTGGCCCGAGACTTCAGGGGCAAGTGGAGCCATACAGCGTGCGCACCGCAACGCCCTGGTGCACCGTCGCGACGGCGCCGGTTGTATTGACGTCATTGACGGTGGCTGCTACATCCCACTGCGTATCGTTGCAAAGCGAACTGATCGCACTGACACCGCTTGCGCCCATGACCAGGTTGCCATTGCCGGTGCTGCTGCCCAGCGTGCATTCGGCATCCTCCGGGTGCTTTTCCGGATCGATCACCTTGGCCACTGGCTTGCTGGTCACGCAGGTCGGTGCCGCCACCTGCGCGATGTAATCCGCCTTGCCGTCACCCGTCACGTCCACCGGCACATCCACCGCAACCGGCGCCTTGGTGAAGTCGTCGCTGATCACCTGCTCGATCGCCTGCTGCGCCACGTCGCGTGCTTCGGCGCTGTGCTGCTGGTTGCCCGCCACCTTGACGTTGACCAGCCCCGAATTGACCATGGCCACGGCGACCAGCAGGAACAGCACCATGAACACCAGCGTCACCACCAGCGTGACCCCGGATTGCCTGCGGCGCAGCGGCCTGCCCGTTGACTTCATCATTGCTCGCTCTTCGCTGTGTTGAATCGGTATGGCGTTATTGCTCGCGCAGCCCGGCCACATTGACCAGCCGCGCCACCTGGGCGTAGACGTGGCGCTTGTAGCCGTCATTGAACGGGCCTGCGGCCGCCGCGCGGCCGAGGTCATAGGTGCGGTTGTCTGAATGCCCGCCCGAGGGCTTCAGCGTGCGCGCCAGCAGGTGCACGCGCACCGTGGTGACATTGGCCAGGTTGTTGAGCACCACGCCCCAGTCATAGCCGGGAACGGCGGTGCAGACGGCGCTGTTGTTCGCGCGGGGATCGGACACGTAGCAGTCGGCCGAGCCGTTGCTGTCCTGGTCGACGCCGTACAGCACATGCATGTCTTGCACCCCCTGCGCGACCGAGCGCGACTGGAACGCACCGTTGACCAGTTCGGCCATCTTCAGCGTGGGGATGCCGTCGCCGCCGTTGCTGCAGCGGTCGCAGCCGGCCAGGTAGAAGATGCGTACCATGGCGCGGCGCAGTTCAGCCGGCTGGGCCGGATCGCAGGCCTTGGTGCGCAGCCCGAAGGCCGCCGCGCCGCTGGCATCGAAGACAAAGGTCTGCGTGTCCTGCGAACAGGCCGATACCTGCAGGTAGGGCACGCCCGGTGCCGGGGCGGCAACCGCCGTGGTCGACACGCGCCGAATCACCAGCACCTCGGAAGTCGGCGCCAGGTCCGGCAGGCATGGTGCCGCCACGCCCGGCGCATAGCCGGTCAGCGCCACCGGCACGGTTTCGGCAGCAGGCGAGAAGCCAAGGGCGGCTGCATCCGTCGCGCACAGCGCCGGATCCGCGGCCTTGGTGCTGCGTGCAATGTTGCCGACGCCGAAGAACCCCGCCAGCTCCACTTCGCGCCGGATCTGCTCCAGCGCGTAGCGGCCGTTCTCGACCTGCTCGGCAGACTTGGTGAATTCGGTGCGCGACAGGCTGTTGGCAAGGTACAGGCTCGCCAGCGCGGTCAGCAGCACCAGGCCGATGGTGATGCCGATCATCAGCTCGACCAGCGAGATGCCGCGCTGGCGACGCAGGCGGCGCGCGGACAGGCGCAGGGGGCTCATGACACGGTTCCCAGGGTGCCGATGCGGATCTGCGTGCTGACCGCGCGGCGATAGGCATCGTTGCCGTACTGGCCCTTGCCGCAGCCCAGCGCGGGCGCGCCGGTGGTGGCCAGGCCCTGCCAGGCCACGGTGATGCGGTAGATATTGTTGACGGCGTCGACGGTCTCGATGCAGCCGCGCGCGCCGATCATGGCGCCGACGGCCTGGGCGGCATCAGCGGCGCTGGCCCCCAGGCGCATCTCGGCACTACCCAGCAGCGCGGTGTTCCAGGCCTGCAGGTCCGCATCGGCGGTAGCCTTCTGCGCGGCGGTGCCCTGCGTGCACGCCGCCGGCGGCGCCGCCGCGCTGCCCAGCTGCATGCCGGTCGCGCCGTTGGCATAGCACGATGCCACCTGGCGGTTGGCGTTGAGGCGCGCAACCATGTCCTGCAGCAGCGCCAGCGCCTGCACGCGCTGGTAGGACTCCATCTCGGTCTGGCCCGAGCGCGCCACCAGCCCGGCGGTGCCGAGCAGCGCGACCAGCAGGATCACCGCCGCCACCAGCACCTCGATCAGCAGGAAGCCGCGCTGCGTGCGGCGGACAGGCATGCTCGGCCGCAGCCGCGGAATTCTTTGCTTCATGAGCAGGCTCCCGTGTCGGAAGCGACGCGGCCTGTCTCGCTGACCTGCACGCAGACGCGCGACGCCGCTGCCGTATCGCCGTTGGGCGCCACTTCGAAAGTCATGGCCGCGCCCGTGAGGCGGCCGTCGTTGCCAAGCGCAAGGGCCCCGGCAGCGCTGGGCGTGATGGTCAGGCCGCCGTAGGGCCCGAAGCTGCGCACCGTCTCGGCGCCTGCGGTGACTGCCCAACCGGCAGTCCATGCGGCGCCGGTGGCTGCCAGCGTGACCGTGGCATTGCGCTTGACTGCCTCGCTGCGCGCCAGCAGCAGTGCCGAGGTCAGGTCATGTGAGGCGCCGCGCACGCGCTGGTTGGCGATCAGTGAAGAGAACGACGGCGCCGCCGCGACCGCGAGGATCGCCAGCACCGACATGGCGCACAGCAGTTCGACCAGGGTGAAGCCGCGGCGGGTGGGCCGGCCGGGCGAAGACGGCGGGAACGTGGCGCGCCGCATGGTCAGTTCCAGCAGTCGGTGCCTGAACCAGACGCCGATTTCGCGCCGGCACTGGTCAGCGTCAGCGAGCCGCAGTCGGCGTCGCCGGCGAGCTGGCTGCCCTTGGGCGTGGCCACGATGCTGTAGCCGGGCGGCAGCGCCGCGTTCGGCGTCACGGCGACGTCGTAGCGCGTTGCCTGCGCGGCCGGCACCGACATGCCCAGCGCGCCCAGATTGGCGGCATAGGCGCGGTTGTCGACCAGGTAGCGCTCCTGGGCGCTCGAGACCTCCAGCATGAAGGACTCGATCGCGGCCCGGTGCGAGCGCACGACGTGACGGCTGTAATTTGGAATGGCGACGGCGGCAAGAATGGCAATGACCGCCACGGTGATCATCACCTCGATCAGCGTGAAGCCATGCGCTGCCCTGGCGCCGCGCAGGCGCCAGCCCCGGCACGGATTGCCGGTTGCCCCAACTTCCCCAATGACCCGAAACGACGGGTTGACCCTCCCGCCGTGTCGCACTGCCGGGCTTCTATGTCCCATGCCGCGCTCCGATACCAATTATGTTCCGGATGACCAATTCCGGAGGTTATGGCGCGGAGTGTAAGTCACGATCTGCTAAGCGGGTAAGGAAAATATGATGCCGGCCGACCGGCGTTGTAGCGAACAGACAGTGATGTTACGAGACCTGCTCAGGACATACAGCCAAGGCATATGCAGACGTTAACCGTCAGTGAGGGGGAACCCTGACCCGCCCTGTTCGACCGGCCCGATGCGCGCGCGGGCGCACCTGTGCAACAATCGTTACAAACACCGAATCCGGAATGCCCATGCCGCCCGACAGCCCTACCCCATCGCCGCAAGCGCCGCCGCAGGACCTGGACGCCCTGCTGGCGCTGCTGCGCAGCAACTTCCCCACGCTCAGCACGCAGTTCCAGGGCGGCGCGCGCTACCTGCTCGACCATCCGCAGGACGTGCCGGTGCTGTCGATGCGCAAGATCGCGGCCAGTGCCGGGGTGCAGCCTGCCACCCTGGTGCGGCTGTCGCAGCATCTCGGCTTCGAGGGCTGGCAGGGGCTGCGTGAACTGTTCGTCGATGCGCTGCGCGGCGGCAGCCAGCCGTACGCGCGCCGCGCGCGCAAGGTGGTGCGTGAAAGCAGCTCCAGCCGCATGCTGGGCGAGATGCTGGACGCGCAGCACCACAACCTGGACATGATCGCCGCCAACAACGAGAAGACGCTGCAGCAAGCGGCGGAACTGCTGTCGCATGCGGCGTGCGTGCATGTGGCGGGTTTCCGCTCGTGCTTTCCGATCGCGTTCACCTTCCACTATGTCTACCGGCTGTTCCGCAGCACGGTGCACCTGATCCGCGCCGATGCCGGCACGCTGGAGATGGAGCTGCGCGGCCTGGCGCCCAAGGATGCGGTGCTGGTGGTCAGCTTCGCCCCCTACTCGCAGGAAAGCATCCGCGTCGCCGCCGCCGCGCGCGAGTGCGGCTGCAAGGTGATCGCGCTGACCGACAGCACGGTCGCGCCGATCGCGCTGGCGGCGGACTGCACGTTGCTGTTCTCGGTGGAAAGCCCGTCGTTCTTCCCGTCAGTCACCGCCGGCGTGGCCGTGGTCGAGGCCCTGGTCGAGCAACTGCTGGCGCGCAAGGGCAAGGGCGCGATCCGCGCGCTGGAACAAGCCGAGGGCGAGCTCCACCGGACCGGGGCGTATGTGGTGGCGGGGCGCGAGTGAGGGTGGCCCCCAGTCACTCATCACTACTGCGTGCACTTCTCCCGGTACGCCTGCTGCAGCGACCTCTTCGGCCGGTCACGCTCCAGTTCCGGAATCATGCGGCCCTGCGCGGTCTCGATGGCCGGCTGGGTGGCACGGTATTCGCGCTTGGGTGCTTCGGCGATCTGCGCGGCCAGGGCGCGGCATTCGTCCGACTGGATGCTGCCCGGCGTCGCGGCCGGGTCGGGACGGTAGGGCGTGGTGCCCTGCTGCACCGCTTCGTTGATGGCGGCGGCGGCAGCGCTGTCCCCGTCCGGCCTCTGCGCATGCGCGCTGCAGGCCATCGCCAGGGCGGCGATGGCGGCAATGCGGGTCAGGGTTCGCTGGCTCGGCATGACTTCTCTCCTGTGGCTCGATGAAATTATGCAAAGGCTGCCAGCTTAATCGTTCGCGGCCTGTCTGACACTACCGGCATTTCCGGCATTTGCGGCGTCGATGCCACCTGCGCCTGCCTGGGTACAGGCTGATATAGATGCCCTCGGGCGATTCCAGCGCTGCATGGCCGGTGGAGATCACGCCGTCGCGGTCCACCGCGGCGATATAGCGGTCGACCAGCGGCTGGCGGCGCGCTTCGCCGCGGGCGGACCCGACCGGGGTCCAGACATGCACGGTCAGCGCATGCTCGCCGGGTCCGGGCGGACCGTCCCAGATGGTCATGTCGGGCGCATCGGCGGCAGCAGCCGTATCGGTTGCCGGACCGGCGGCGGGAGCGGCCCGTGGTTGGGCCACAGGACAATACGGCCAACAGCAAGCTGTGGCGCGGAGATTCCGCTAGGGCGCGCGACGCCCGCCTCCTTCGTCCCGCTCGAGCTCCCAGTCGCGGCGCATCATGACATAGGTGAACGAGGTGGACCAGCCGATCAGGATCAGGCCGACCAGCGGCTCGATGCTGGCGATCAGGCGGCTGGCGCCCACCGGGACGATGTCGCCCAGGCTCTGCGTGGTGAAGGTCTCCAGCGCAAAGTAGGCGTAGACCAGCGCGCCTGGCTGCGTGTGGACGCCGGACACGCCGGCAACGCCCATCGCGGTCAGTCCGCCCAGGCCCAGCACCTGGTCGGCGAACCAGAAACCCAGCGCGAACACCAGCGCTTCCAGGCAATGGACCACGATGATGCAGACGATCAGCACGCCGATGTTCATGCGCCCGCTCCAGCGCCGGGGGTGTATCGCTGACAGCAGCCGCAGTGCCTCGTAGTGGATGCCGACCACGGTCACGGTCAGGACGGCGGCGCACAGCAGGGCCAGCGAATAGTGTTCGGCGGAAGTTTCCATGCGCAGCGGCAGGCCTGGTCGGTGTCCGGGACGATCGGGAACAGCGCGGAAAAAAAAGCCGCCCTCCAAAATATCACTGGAAGGCGTGCAGGAAAACCAGGGAGCGGGCGCGGCGGGCGCGCGGCCGTGCTCGTAGCCCTGGCAGAGGGTCGGTGGCGGCCGGGTGGCCGCCGCATGGATCAGCTGCTGCTCTTGCAGGAGAGGTTGACGTACAGCCCGCCGCCCCATTTGAAGTTGCGGTTGCCACTGACCTGCACCTGGACAATGTCGTTGGCCGCCACCGCCGTCGTGGCCGGCGCCGAGCAGGTCCGCACGGTGGCGCCGAGCGAACAGGCGGACGCATCGGTGATGGCAAGCGGGGCGATCGTTTCCAGCGCCGCGCCGCTGGCGACACGGTATGCCGCCAGGGTGTACTTGACCTCGTCATCCGGCACCGGGCCCGCCAGGCTCGCGTTCAGGGTCAGGCCGCCGCTGCAGCCCACCGGCATCACCGCGCCGAAATTCGGATCGTTGCTTTGCCGGTCCAGCGCGGTGCCGGTCATGACATAGGTGCCATTGCCATCCGGCGAGTCGTATACAGCGAAGTTGGCGGTATAGATCGTCGCGCCGGCGCCTGTCTCTCCTTGCTGGCCCTGGGGGCCGGTGGCGCCAGTTTCGCCGGTGTCGCCCTTTTCGCCCTTCTCGCCCTTCTCGCCCTGCGGACCTTGCGCCCCGACCGGGCCAGTCAGGCCAACCACGGAGACCCCGGCCGGCCAGCCCTCCGCCGTCTTCGGGCCGAACAGCGTATTGGTGGCCGTATTGAGGTAGAAGCTGCCTTTGCTGCCATCGGCAGCGGTGGGATCTGCCGCGCCGTGCAGCAGCACGGCGCCGGGCGCCCCGGCCACGCCTTGCGGGCCGACCAGCGACACGCCGGCAGGCCAGGCCCCGTCAGCCTTGGGTCCGTAGAGCGTCGAGGTCGAGGCATTGAGGTAGAAGTCGCCGTCCGTGCCAACGTCCGCCGCGGGCGCATTGGCGCCGGACAGGATGGTCTTGCCGTTCGCGCCGGCCGGGCCGGCCGCGCTGGCGGATGGCGCGGCGCTGGCTGGCGCGGAATCGCCGCCACCGCCACCGCATCCTGCGAGCAGGATGGCGAGGCAGGCGAGCGGGATCGCCGCGAGTGTCAGGTCAATGCGTTGCACGATGGAAGCCCCCCGGTTTCTCATGAATGGCATGCCCGGATCTGTGCCGGGTGAGTTCAATCTAGAGATCGCGGTGATTCCGATAAATCGTGCATTTGCACGGGCTGTTTCATTAATGAAGCACGTTTCCGGAGCAGCGAAAAACTGCCCCGTCCTAATAGCGTCAACGCCCGTTTGAAATCCCGGATGACTCGGGATAATAATTATGAAAATACCCGGATTGCCGCGCCTGGCGGTAACACGGCGGGCACCTGGCCCGATTCAGAGCGGGCGAATTCAAGCACCACACGACCGCATCCGTGCGCGCCGGTGCGGCCAAAAAATACCGGCAATATCTCGCCCGAACGGTTGAGTTGCGGATGGGATAGCGTGGCTCCGGGCTGTTCAAAGGAGAAACGAATAATCGCCATTTACCCCTTCGTGGGGGAATATGCGCGGCACCGGCAAACGGCCAGGCGCAGCATGGCGCGGCGATGGACTATGCTGGAAATCCCAACAGCGTCCTCGCGGAGGCCATCGTGCGCAAATCTGTCCTAGTCCTTACGGCACTGCTGCTGGCCAGCGCCCCCGGCCTGGCGCTGGCCCATAACTGCCCCAACGAGATGAAGGCCATCGACGCCAAACTGTCGACCAAGCCGGCGCTGTCGCCGGAAAATTCCGCCAAGGTTGCCAAGCTGCGCGCCGACGGCGAGGCCTATCACAAGGCCGGCAAGCATGACGAATCGATGAAATCGCTGCTCGAAGCGAAAAAGATCCTGGGTATCTGAGACCGATCGCAAAGAAGAGCCGCCACGCGCCCAGGCGTGGCGGCTTTGTTTATTTTTCCCGCGGTCGTCGCCGCAGCAGGCCGGGTCAGGACCCCGATCCAACCTGCTGGACCACACCGTTGGGCGCCACCAGGTAATATTCCGCGCCAATCCCGACCCAGCGCGTGCCCTTGCGCGGCGCGGGCAGGTTGTATTGCTTGTAGTCGTCGATCACATACTGGCGGTCCCTGAACTCGGTGGGCAGCCGGTCACCCTTCTTCCACTGCTGCACCTGCATATAAGGCGAGTTCTGCGCCGCCGGCGCGGAGGCGGCCATGGGATCTGCCATCGGCTTGGACTTGGCACCACCCTGCGCCATCGCAAACGGCGCCGCCAGCACGCTTGCCGCCAGCAACAGTGCCGGCATCGCTTTCTTGGTCTTCATCGTGATCTCCTTGCGTACGGGAAAACCGAACTGCCGGAGGATCCGGACAGCATCTACCAGATTAGTCACAAATGCGGACAACTGCGGCATCCGCCGTCCATGCGCTGGCGCTCGATTTGACCGACGGGGCATTCGCGCCCTGACAGATTGTTCACAATTGTTTGCCGGTTGGCACCCATTGGGGGGGAGCCGCCGACGCCACCCGTGACTAGAATGGGTCCTGACAGAAACAATTTGTTACGGGCGGCCGCCACTCAGCTGTCAGCGGGCCGCGGCCCCGCGACCCGCGCCGCGGGCGCGTACCGCCCTCGATGTTCCCTGGCTTACGCCCTGTTCACGGCGCTTCGCACGCGGGCACCCGTCCCTGCCAGAGAACCATAAAAACTGGGGACTCTCCGTGTTGCACGATACTGGTCAATTCCTGGCCCTGGTCAATCCCGCCATGGCCATCCTGCTTTCGCTCTGCTTCCTGCTGGCCTGGAACCATGAGCGCACGCGGCACTACCTGCTGGAGCTAGGTGCCTGCTATTTGCTGTACGCGGTTGCCATCACCTTGCAGATCATCTGGCAGCCGCGCAACGGCGGCGGCAACGCCACCGTCACCGGTGCGCTCTACCTGGGCAGCGCCGTGCTGATGCTGCGTGGCATGCTGGCGCGCATCGGCGCGCGCGTCGATACCTGCGCGCTGGTGTCGCTGCCGCTGGCCCTGTTTGCTGCGCTTGCCTGGTTTGATTTCATGCAACCCCAGCTGGTCGCCCGCATCTACATCCTGAATGTCGGCATCGCGCTGATCCTGCTGCTGGGCATCGCGCCGCTGGCCCGCCTGCGCACAGGCAGCACCGCGGACCAGGTGCTGTTCTGGGTCTTCCTGCTGTTTGCCCTCCATTTCCTGCCGCGCACGGTGCTGACCATTGCTCCGGTCATCGGACAGGACGCTGCCGCCCTCACCCGCTCGGCCTACTGGCTGTGGCTGCAGGTCACCATGGCATTGCTGCTGCTCACGCTGGCGCTGGCGCTGCTGGCGGCGACCACGCTGGACGTGATCGACGGCCTGCGGCATGAACGCGACACCGATCCGCTGACGCAGCTGCACACGCGCCGCAGCCTGGAGGCGCTGGCCGCGCGGGAAATCCCGCCACCTCAGGGCAAGCCGCTGAGCGTGCTGCTGTGCGATCTCGATTTCTTCAAGTTCATCAACGACAACTACGGCCACAGCGCCGGCGACGCGGTGCTGGCGCAAATCGGCCGGATCATCGCCGCCGGCATCCGGCGGCGCGATATCGCCGCGCGCCTGGGCGGCGAGGAGTTCGTCGTGCTGTTGCCCGATACCCCGCCCGATGCAGCCTTGCACCTGGCCGAACGCTTGCGCCAGACGCTGGAGAGCACGGAAATGGACGTCCTGCCGGGCATGCACACGGTGACCGCCAGCTTTGGCGTGGCCACGCTGCGGCCCGGCGAAGACCTGGAAGCCCTGCTGATGCGCGCGGATAACGTGCTGTATGCGGCCAAGAACAAGGGCAGGAATTGCGTGGAGTGGGAACGGGAGGCCGCCTTGCCGGTGCTGGCATGATGCTGCCGTGCCTCCCGTCCGGCGCGGCTAAGCAACCGTGGGCGTGCCCACCACCGCAAACTCCGGCCCGTCATAGCTCTGCGCCACGGACACGCCGCCATCGAGCAACCGCTGGCTCCAGTGGTCGAGCGCCGCGCGCGCGGCCTGGCTGACATCGCGGCCCAGGGCAAGGCGGACGGCCGCCGGCGCTTCCAGCCCGAAGCTGCGGGTGGTTCCCCACGCAATTTGGTCCCGTTCGAAATCCCCGATCGCCTGCTCGACGCACAAGCCGCTGTCGGCCACCGCGGAAGCCAGGAAGACATCGGGATGCCTGCTGGTCCAGTCGACCACGTTGCCGATCTGGCGGATGCCCGCGGCACGGCAGGCGGCGATGGCACCGTCGCGGCCGCCGTCGATCATCGCAAAGACGATATCTGCGCCGGCGCGGGCCTGCGCGGCAACCGCGTCGCCGGCCAACGCCGGATCGTGCTGGTTGCCGCAGAAGGTCGTGAGTGCCGGCAGGCCAGGCACTACGCTGCGCACGCCATGGAGAAACGCCGCGCGCCCCTTCAGCCCGGGGCGCACCTTTTCGCCCGACAAATGGGCGACCACGCCGGTGCGCGAATCCGTCGCCGCCAGCACGCCGGCAAGGAAGGCGGACTGTTCCTGCAGCACCTCATAGCTCGCGGTGTTGGCGCACAGCACGCTGCCCTGCGTGACCACGAAGCGCCGGGCGGGATGGCGAGCCGCGGCAACAGAAACGGGATAGTCCCCCTGTCCGCCATGCGCAACGATCAGGTCCGGGCCGGTCTGGCACAGCGCCAGCAGCGCTGCTGCGCGCGCCTGCGGATCCGGATCGGCAATCCACGTCACCGCCACGTCGTGGCCGGCATTGCGTGCGCGCATGGCGCCGGCATGCCCGGCTTCATTGAAGCTGCCGCGTCCTTCGGGCCCGAACAGCACTACCTGGATGCGCGCGCTCATGACAGCGTCGCCCCGGTTGCCACGACCACAGGACCCCAGGCCTGCGCCTGCTGGCGTACGTAGGCGGCAAACTCATCGGGCCGGCGCTCGGCCAGCACAAAGCCCTGGGCTTCCAGGCGGCCGCGCAGGGCCGGTTGTTGCAGGATGACCTGCAGTTGTTGATGCAAGCGTTGCACGATGTCCTCAGGCAGGTTGGCCGGCGCGGAGACGCCGACGAAGTTTTCGGCCACCAGGCCGGGATAGCCGGCTTGCGCCACGGTGGGCAGCTGGGGCGCCTGCGGCACGCGTTGCGCCGAGGTCACCGCCAGCAGGCGCAAGGCGCCGGACTGCAGCAACGGCAGGTTCTGCGGCAAGGCATCCACCGCAAACGGGATCTGTCCGCCGAGCAGGTCGGCGCGCATCGGACCCGCGCCCTTGTATGGCACATGGGTCAGCCGCAACCCCGCCTGCTGGCCAAACAGCTCGCCGACGATATGCGCCACCGACGCCGCCCCGCCGCTGCCGAACGGCACCGGCTCGCGCTGCGCGCGGATCCACGCCGCCAGCTCCGCGAGGTTGCGCGCCGGCACCGACGGATGCACGGCAAAGACGGTCGGCACCGCGCCGATGTAATGCACGTGCGTGAAGCTGCGTACCGGGTCGTAGGCGGGCCGCCTGAGCAGGAACGGCGAGATGCTCAGCGCCGCCGAGTTCGACATCAGCAGCGTGTAGCCGTCATTGGGCGCCGCGGCGACCGCAGCCGCGCCAATCGTCGATCCCGCCCCCGGCCGGTTGTCGGCCACGAATGGCTGCCCCAGCTTTTCCTGCAGCACCGGTGCCAGCAGCCGCGCCACGATGTCGCTGGACCCGCCCGGCGGGAAAGTCACCACCATCCGCACCGGATGGCGTGGCCATGCCGCGGCGCCGCTGTCCGCGCGCGCCGGCATCCCCGGCAATGCCGGCGCGGCCAGCGCCGCGGCAAGGAACTGTCTTCTCGAAATCACGGTGGCCCTCCGGCTTTACAGGCGATGGCGCAGGCCGACGCCGCCGCCGAACTTGTTGCCACGCACGCCCATGAAGGCGGGCAGCGCATAGCTGCCGCTGATGCGGTTGAAATCGGCTTCCGCATAGACGCTGGTGCGTCTGGACAAGCTGTACTCCGCCACGCTGGTCAGCATCAGCCGGTGGCCGCTGGTGGCGCTCTGCCGGTCATAGCCGGCCGCCAGCGACACCGCCAGCGCGGGCGTTGCCTGCACCGTGGCGCCGCCGGTCAGCACATGGTTGCGGGTCGGGCTCAGGTGGTAGCGGTTGTCCAGGTAGCCGAGCGCCAGCTTGACGCGCCCCAGCTGGCTGCTGCCGCCGATGCCCCAGATCGTGCGCTTCTCTTCGGTGGCCAGCGCATTGGTGCTCTGGAACAGGGCACCAATGTCGATCCGTGCCGTGGTCCAGGCCAGCGCCAGCCCCCGGCTGCTGCTGGCCGCCGCATCGCCCGGCACTTCGCCGAAGGTATAGTGCGCCGCCGCCGAGAACGCGCCCCACCTGCCCGCGTACTTCGCCATGTTGTCTTGCCGCGGACCGGTATAGCCGTTAAGAATGGCCACCGCATCGAGATTGGGATGGCCATAGGGCTGGAAGCGGAAGGTCGCGTCATAGGCCGTGGTGAACTGGCGTCCGAACGTCAGCTTCCCCCACGCCTGGTGCTCGATCCCCAGGTAAGACTGCCGGCCGAACAGCCGGCCTGTACCCTGCGTGCCAACCTGTCCGTAGTTCGACGCCGCGGTGCCTTGCAGCGAAGTACCCGAGGCCAGGTCGAAGCCGCTTTCCAGGTTGAACAGCGCCGACCATCCCGCACCCAGCGCCTCATTGCCGCGCGCGCCCCAGCGCGAACCGCTGAAGTAGCCCTCGCTCAGTTCAGCCAGGCGCTCGTCCCCGCGGTTGTTGTCCGAGTAGCGGACCATGGTGTCGATCAGGCCGTAGACCGATATGGAAGTCGATACTGATTGCGCCTGCGCCTGCTGCGTAACGCCGCAGCTCGCCCCCGCCAGCACGCCGGCAAGCGCCATGGCGTGACTGCGCCTTGTGTTCCCCACCTTCACGCACCACCCTCCGTTTGCATACAAATTAAGAATGCAAAATATAGGGTGTGGCCGCACATCCGCATACGAATGTGTGCGCATGAGGAAATGCGGTTTGCGCGGAAAATGCGGACACAAAAAAGCCCGCTTATGCGGGCTTTCGGGGGTGATGCTTGAAGCGAGTCCGTGCTCAGAACGGGATATCGTCGTCCATATCCTCGAAACCATTCGAGGCGGGCTGCTGCGGCC